>JBIIVZ010000131.1:0-6360 GCA_044339175.1 Roseateles sp. | reverse complement strand
GGTAAAGATGATCTTTGACCAATGCGCCTTCATTTGCGCTGCCGACTTGCCGGTGAACTTGGCATAAAACTCGTCCCGCGTGCTGGAGCCTTCCACTTGGTCGATGGGCACCGCTGGCTCGCCGTTGGGTAGGCGGGCGTTGCTACCCAGGAAAATTGCCGCAATCTGTTGATTGCTGAGCGTCGTCACCTTGCTTGCGGCGGCAACGACCACCACGACATCAGCCATGGCGCTATGGCAAGCCATGGCGATCGAGCATCCGGCGGCGGCCTGGCCGAGTTTATAAATGAATCGCATGGCAGCCCTTAAAACACGAAATCAACGGTGGCGCTGATGACGTGCAAGGAGCCGCCCGGCCGGAAGCCGGGTTGAATATTCAGCAAGGCACCAGAGCTGTTTTCATCCAGCTTGATGTGGTCGAGCTGAACTTTCAGCGCTGCATCCTTGCGGAAGTCCCAGCGGCTGCCGATCGACAGCGTGCGGCCCGTGTTCGGTTTCAGCAGCGAGTTGAGCACCCCGTTGAGTTGAGCGGCCGGCGCGACGAAGGCCGGCGGCAGCGTCGCCAGATCCAGTCCGGCGACCGATGTGGGGCCCTGTTTCTTCGATTGCGAATAAGTCAGATAGGGTGTCAACGCGCCCAAGCGATAGCCGCTGCTGACGTACCAGGCGGTTTGAGCGCCAGGAAAGGAGCCGAATTTGCCCTTGCCCCATTCAGCCATCAAGAACCAATTGCCGGGGTCGTAATTGACGCCGAAGGCCAGCATCGAAATGCGCCGGCGTTCAAACGAGTATTGATCCGCAAGGGCGCTGCCGGCCGGCCCAAAATTTTTGAAATTGCTGAACAGTGCATTGATGCCGGGTACGGTCAAGTCGGCCTGTTGGTAGGACGCGCGCCACGTGGTCGGGCCATCTTCAACGGTGTTGAAAATGCCCATGATGTTGCTGACCTGGCTGGGCTCTTGGGTGCCGGGCGTGTTGATCGTTGATTGGCCATAACTGAACTGCACCACATTGCTCACATCACCAAAACTGTGGCGGTAGCTGGCATCGATACCGTCGCTTTGGGTGACCGGCAGCATTTGCCCGTAGAGCGCCACCGGCGGGCGGGCCCACGGCATGGCGTAACCGACGTTTCGGTAGGCACCGACCAGAAAGGTCGGCATCGCAATCCGCCCCAAGCGGATATTGAACTCGGGCGTCAGCGCGTAATTGATATTGGCCCATTCGACCGTGGGCGAATAAGAGTTGTCGTAACGCTGCTGTGTGATGACTTGCAGCACCGCCGACAGTTTTGGGCTGATTTCAGCGCTGACCTGCAAGCCCAGCCGGGTATCGACATCGGCGCTCCAATTGCGGCTGTGCCCGGCACCATTGGGGCTGACGGAGGGGCTGTCGGTGTAGTCCGCTTGCGATTCGCTCGAATGAACAATACCCAAGGTGCCGTAGCCACTGACTTTGAAGATCGACGTGGCTGCGTCGCTGGCTTGGGCCGCGCTGATTGCGCTCAGGCACAGGGCCGCAGCGAACAATCGCGGTGCCGCGCCGGCGACAACATACGCACCGAATTTAGTGATTTTCATGGGTATTCCAGCAGGGTTGGGTGGGGCGCGAGACAGCGTCTTACCTGCTGCAGTTCACTCGGGGCTGACGCAAAATTGTTTCAGCGAGGTGCGACATCGATGACAGTGCCGCCTGCACTGCAAGCTGGGGTGAGTCGGTGCTGGATCGGTTTTGCGTAAGTCTTTGCAATGCTTGCCCCGCGTTAATGTAATTTAATAAATTTAGCATTAGGCGGCGGATTAATTGAGCCACATCAATAGATG
This sequence comes from Roseateles sp., assembly GCA_044339175.1. GTDB lineage: Bacteria > Pseudomonadota > Gammaproteobacteria > Burkholderiales > Burkholderiaceae_C > Paucibacter_A. The sequence goes on along the minus strand of JBIIVZ010000131.1, from coordinate 4,537 downwards.
GATTAAAAAAAGCTTCCGATATTGGTTGAATCCGGTGCTAATTGGCGAATAGCCTGCGGTTGTAGACCGGACTCCTAGAAGTTGTCGGCTGGCAACAAGTGCGCGCACCGGGCAGCAAAAAGCCCGATGCCGCTCATCACGGCACCGGGCTTGGCCCTTGCTGCAGCAGCTGAAAGCCGTATCAGTTGAACTGGTAAGTGGCCAGCATCGTCAGCGCGCGGCCACGCGGGTCGGCCACACGCGGGTCCCAGCTGCTGCCGGCACCGGTGTTGGTGTCATAGGTGATGGCGAACGGCGGGTCGGTGTTGAACAGGTTCTTGATGCCGACCGTCAGGCCCAGGTTCTTGAAGCCGGTGTAGCTGATGCTGGCGTTGTACAAAAAGTACTCGCTGACCTTGGGGTTCCAGTTGACCGGCTTGACGCTGCCGTTGGCCACGCCGGGCAGCAATGCCTGTATGTAGCCGCTGCGGAATTGCTGCGTCAGCGTGCCGGTCCAGTCGCCCTTGGCATAGGTGCCGGTCAGTGAATGCTTCCAGCGCAGGCTCGGATCGCTGCCGAGGTTGAACTGCCCCACTTCGTTGCCGCCGAACGGCGCGCTGGCGATCAGACGGGATTTCTTCTCGATCAGGTAGCTGCCGTCCAGCAGCACCGCCCAGCGGCCGTCGGCGAGCCGGCCGTTGGCGCTGATGTTGATGTCCACGCCCCTGGTGACGGTTTCGCCGGCGTTGATCCAGCTGGTGTCGATCAGGGTGATGTTGCCGGTCGCGTCGCGGACGAAGTTCTGCGGGAACAGCGCGTAGTTCTTCAACAGCGTGGTCAGGTTGGCGGCCTGAATGGTGCCGGTGCGGTTGATGCTCCACCAGTCCGCGCCCAGGCTGAACTGGCTGTTCGGTGCCCAGACGAAGCCCAGCGTGCCTTGCTTGCTTTCTTCGGGCTTCAGCGTGGCCTTGCCGCCGAACAGGGTGTCGAAGGTGATGGCCGTGCAGGGCGAGCCCGCCGTGGTGGAGACGACCAAGGCCGGGCATTTGGCCGGGTCCACCACACCGGCGCCGGTGTACGGGGACTCGGTCACGCCGAAGAACTGCTGCGCGAAGGTGGGCACGCGGAAGCCGGTGCTGTAGGAGCCGCGCGTCAGCAACTCATCCACCGGGGTGTAGCGGAACGAGACTTTCGGGTTGGTCGTGCCGCCGAAGCCGGTGTATTCGTCATGCCGCACGGCCAGCGTCGCTTCCAGCCGCTGCGTGATGGGCACCAGCACTTCGGTGAACACCGCCTTGACATCGCGCTGCACGGTGTTGAGCGAGTTGACGCTGTCGAACGGCGCGTTAAAGATCGCCGTCTGCGTGGCCAGGGCGGTGGCGTTGCCGTTAAAGTTGAACTTTTCGGTGCGCATGTCCACACCGACAGCCGCCATCACATCGCCAGCAGGCAGCTTGAACAGCGGCCCGGTCGCGGTGGCATCGGCCTGCACCAGCGTCGATTTGCCGCCATACAGCGTGACCCCATTGGCCGATGCGGCTTGCAGCGCGCTCATCGCCGCTGCCGTTTGTGTCTGGCCGGCCAGCAAGAACGGATTCAACACGCCGGTGTTCAGCAGCGCTGCAAATGGTGTTGAAAAGTAATAGCCGCCGCCCAGCACCGAACTGGCTTCGCTGCTGGCGGTGGACACGCCGGCGCGGTAATCCCAGGCGTTCAGGAAGGGCAGCGGGCCGTCGGCACCGAGCAGAAAGCGCGAGGCCTTGCTGGTGGTGTCGATTTCACGCGGGCCGCAGGCCACACAGCGCCAGCGGAAGGCCAGTGGCAGGCCGGCATTGGCCGACAGTTGCGGGAAGGCGCTGACCAGTTGGCTGAACACCGAGTTGTAGGCCGCGCCGCTGCTCGGGTAGGCCAGGTTGTAGAAGGGGCTGGTGGTCGAGGTGCTGCTTGAAACCTGGCTGGCCGAGAAGCTCTTGGCCGAGTCGGATTGCGAGGCGTTGAACTCGGCAAACAGCTGGTGCTCGCCCAAGGCCAGCGTGCCGCGTGCGACCAAGTTGGTGTTCTTCAGCGGTTGCTGCAGCACGCTCATGCGGCCGGTGTCCACCGCGCAGCCAAAGGCCGCCGCCGGCGAGGCCCACAGCGCGTTGTCGTAAGCCGCCATGCCGGGCACCGAGGCGCAACCGGCACCGCCGGGCAGGTCGAGCGGGTTGATGCCGTTGAACACCTGCGTGCCGCCGGGCAGCTTGGGGCCGGTGCCGCGGTTGGCGGCGCTGAGGTTGTTCAGGCTCAGCCCGCTGTTCAGGCTGTTGATGGCGAACACGGTGGCGTAAGGCGTGCCGCGCGTGTCGACCGACAAGCCGCGGTCCGGCTGGAAGGTGTTGACGAAGCCGCGCTGGTCGGCGCGCAGTGCCTGGCTGTCGCTGTGGGTGATGGAGAACAGCACGTTGTACTTGTCCCGGTCGAGGTCACCGGCACCGCCGGTCAGGCTGAAGCGGTTGATGTTGCCGCCGCCGTCTTGCGTGATGTCGGTGAACGCGGACAGCTCCAGGCCGCGATAGTTCTTCTTCAGGATGAAGTTGATGACGCCGCCGATGGCGTCGGTGCCGTAAATGGCCGACGCGCCATCCTTCAGGATTTCGATCCGGTCCAGGGCGGCCATCGGGATTGAATTCAAGTCGACGACGCCGCCGTTCAAACCGCCCGAGGCGACGCGGCGGCCGTTCAGCAGCACCAGCGTGGCGGCCGAGCCCTGGCCGCGCAAGTTGGCGGCGGACAAGCCGTTGTTGCCGCGCCCCGAGCCCGCGCCGACGTCGGCGTTGCTGGCCAGGTTGTCCATGCCGTTGCCGTTGCTGCTGAGCGAGCTGATCAACTGGTCCGCCGTGGTGATGCCCTGTGCTTTCAGATCGTTCGCGGTGATCACTTGCACCGGCAGCGCGCCTTCCTTGGCAAAGCGCTTGATGCTGGAGCCGGTGATTTCCACCCGCTCGATCTTCTGCACGGCATCGCTGCTTTGGGCCACGGCGGTGGTCACCAAGTGGGCACCGACGCCGATCAGCGCCAGGCTACGGACAAGTTTTTTCAATTTCAAGGGGCTACTCCTACAACGATGTTTGTGTGTTCTTGCGATGGCGGGCGCATTTTTGACGCGTTCTGGACGCGTTTGCTTCGTAGCGGCGCAATCTGTCAACCGATGATCCGTTAGGACTTGTCCGACGCGCCATAGGGGCACACCGCATTTGTTGCGTAGACCGCAATGAATGCTTGTCGTGCAGGCATAACCTGCTGGAATGCGCGCCCTTCTGGTAGCGACCCAAGCTATACAGTCGGCCTCCACCCCACAATCATTCGCGCTCCCACCGATGCCTTTGAAATCGACCTGTCTTGTGCTGCTGGCCGCGCTTTGCCTGGCCGGTTGCGCCAACCTGCGGCCCCGCACCGAGCTGCCGGGGCCGGTCCTGAGCGCGCTGGACCGGGCCGGCCTGCCGCCGGCTGCGCTGGGGGTGGTCGCCTTCCCGCTGGCTCAGCGCGAACGGGGCCTGCGCTCGAACCCGGCGCAGGCGATGCAGCCGGCCTCGACGCTGAAGCTGCTGACCACCGTGGTGGCGCTGGACCGGCTGGGTGCGAATGCGCGTGGCCGCACCGATCTGCTGGCGGACGCGGCGCAGCTCGGCGATGTGTTGCCCGGCCCGCTCTACTTGCGCGGCGGCGGCGACACCGACCTCGACTGGGGCGCGCTGAACACGCTGTTGCGAAGCCTGCGCGACCAAGGCGTGCGCGAGATACAAGGCGGCTTGGTGGTGGACCGCAGCTTGTTCCGCCCGGCGCGGTTGGACCTGGGAGAACCGCCGTTTGATGAAGCGCCCGAGTTTCAATACAACGTCATCCCCGACGCTTTGCAGCTGAACACCAATCTGCTCGGCTATGTGATCGAGTCGGACGGCACCCAGATCAGTGCGCGCGCCGACCCGGCTTGGCCCGGCATCCTGCTGGACACCAGCGCGCTGACGCTCAGCGACAAGGCTTGCGCCGACTGGGACGAGGACTGGCAAATCCCGCAGGTCCGGCCGCAGTCTCAACAAGCAGCGCCCTCACAGGCCGACGGCGCGCTGACAGTCCGCTTGCAAGGCGCGTTCCCGCGCCATTGCCGCCAGCAGCCCCAGTTGAATCTGCTCGATCGGCAGTGGCTGACGGCGCGCGCGGTGCGGCAGATCTGGCGCGAGCTGGGCGGTGTGATCGGGCCGGGCGAGCGCGAGGCGGCCACGCCGGCCGCCGCGCGGGTGCTGGCCAGCCACTTTGGCCGGCCGCTGGGCGAGGTGCTGCGCGGCATGATGAAGCGCTCGGACAACCCGCTGACCCGGCTGGTCTATTTGCGCCTCGGTGCGGCCGCTGCGGCGCTCCCGGCCGCACCGGACGAGGTGACGCTGGCGGCGTCCGACCGGGTGGTGCGGCAATGGCTGGCTGAGCGACATATCGACGCTACCGGCCTGGTGCTGGAGAACGGCTCCGGCCTGTCGCGGCTGGAGCGCATCACCCCGGCGCAACTGGCGGCGGTGTTGGCCAC
>JBIIVZ010000130.1:0-6378 GCA_044339175.1 Roseateles sp. | reverse complement strand
TGACGGATGAGCAGGCGGCTTACATTGGCGTTGCCAAGGCAGGCCCCTTCAAAGCCGACACCTACCGCTACTGATCGGATTGGCGGAAGGCTACTGCGCGGCGCTCATGCGTCGTTGGGCGGTGCGCAGAACCCTCACGTACCTGAAGTACGTTCCGGTGCCTGTGCTCCGTCCGCCTAGCCTGAGCCCCGCTCGCTACGCCTCGTGCGGCTGATGGGGGGGCATCGGAATTTACGTAGGGCGGGTCAAGACCCGCGAGCTATTTCGGCACGGGCAGTGGCGTGCTGACATCAGCTGGCTGGGCACAACACGTGCGATGCAGCCGGCCACAGTCGGCCACAGTCGACCACACGCGGGTCGCGACCCGCCCTACAACTCTGAAGGTCGAACGGCGACCGCGTGGCGCTCGCTAGGCCTTGTGAAACCAAGAAATTTCTATGCGTGCTGATCAATTATTGGTTTCAAAGGGCTTGGCCCCGACACGGTCGGCAGCCGCGCGGCTGATTGCGGCGGCGGCGGCCGAATGGCGGGCACCGAGTGGCTGGGCGGCGATACGCAAGGCGGGTGAGGACTTGTCCGAGCATTGCGAACTGCGGGTCAACGATGACGCGGAGCTGCGCTTTGTGTCGCGTGGCGGGCTCAAGCTTGAAGGTGCATTGGCGCTCAGCGGGCTGGTCGCGCGCGGGCTGACGGTGCTGGACATGGGCCAAAGCACTGGCGGCTTCAGCGACTGCTTGCTGAAGGCAGGTGCGGCTCGGGTGGTCGGCGTCGACGTGGGCCACAGCCAGTTGCATGAGCAGCTGCGCGGACACCCGCAAGTGGTGGCGCTGGAGCACTTGCATGTGCGCGAGCTGGTCGGTTCGGCCTTGGCCGAGCATGCACCGGCGGGCGGCTTTGCCTTGATCGTCGGCGACCTGAGTTTCATCTCGATGCTCGGTGCATTTCCCCATCTGGCGGCTTGGCTGGCACCGGCCGGCCAGGTCTTGCTGCTGGTCAAACCGCAGTTCGAACTGGGCAAGAAAGCCTTGGCGCGTGGCGGCCTGATCAAGGACGTCAATCAATACCCGCTGCTGGAAACACAGGCCCGTGCGGCGGCGGCGGCACAAGGCTGGCAGGTGCAGGGTTATTTTGAAAGCGCCATCACCGGCGGTGATGGCAACAAAGAATTCTTCCTTTGGGCGCAAGCCGCCGGAGCAGCGAAAGACATGCCATGAGCAACACATCCACACCGGTCAGCTTCGAGTTCTTCCCGCCCAACACACCGGTCGGGGCCGAAAAGCTGAGAACCGTGGTGCAGGACCTGAGCGTGCTGCAACCGCATTATTTTTCAGTGACCTACGGCGCGGGCGGCTCGACGCGCGAGAAAACGCTGGCGACAGTGATGGCAATTGCCGCCAGCGGACACGAGGCGGCACCGCATTTGTCCTGCGTCGGCTCGACCCGCGACAGCATTGCCGAAATCCTGGCCACCTACCGTGCGCAGAACATTCGCCGCGTAGTGGCACTGCGCGGCGACTTGCCCAGCGGCACAGCCACGGCCGGAGAGTTCCGCTACGCCTCGGAGTTGGTCGCCTTCATCCGTGAAACGCAGGGCCCGGATTGGCAGATCGAAGTGGCGGCTTACCCGGAATACCACCCGCAACAGCGCTACGCCGCACGCGACCTGCAGTTCTTTGCGGACAAGATGCATGCTGGTGCCAACTCGGCCATCACACAGTTCTTTTTCAACCCGGACGCCTACTTCCACTTTGTCGACGAGGCCCGCAAGCTGGGCGTCGACGCGCCCATCGTGCCGGGCATCATGCCGTTCCACAACTACGCCCGCATCGCCCAATTTGCGGCCCGTGACGGCATCGAAATCCCGCGCTGGGTGGCCTTGAAGATGGAAGGCTATATGGACGACACCGCGTCGATACGCGCGTTCGGCCTTGATGTGATGCAGCGCGTGTGCGAGCGCCTGATCGCAGGCGGCGTGCCGGGCATCCATTTCTATACCCTCAATCAATCCGCTTTAACGCTGGAGTTGTGTAAACGACTCAAACTCGACTGAGTTCCCTGACCCAGGTCAAAGTGACGACGCCCTCCTCGCGAGGGCGTCGGCACACTTGCGCAAAGTCAAGGGTTAACCCCGGCAGCAGGCCTCCAATCACTTCATCGGGATTCGTCCCATTCACTGGAGTTATTGAGATGACCACCTTCGCCCACACCGTTGCTGCCCTCGCCACCGGTACTGCCCTGGCCTTCACCGGTCTCGCCGCGCAGGCGCAAGCGCAAGAAGGCCCTTGGCTGGTGCGCGTGCGGGCCGTGCACATCGACTCGGCCAATGGTGGCAGCACCACACCCGATTTGGCCTTGAGCATCAGCAACAAGACGATTCCGGAAGTGGACATCAGCTACTTTTTCACGCCCAATATCGCGGCCGAACTGGTGCTGACCTATCCGCAAAAGCACACGATCTATTCGGCCGGCAGCGAGATCGGCAGCCTCAAGCATCTGCCCCCGACGCTGAGTGCGCAATACCACTTCAACCCGACCGGCAGCATCCGTCCCTATGTTGGCGCGGGCGTCAACTACACCAACTTCTCCGACGTGCGCTTTGTGCCGGCGGTGGATACCGCACTCCACCCCAGCATCAAGAACAACAGCTGGGGCTGGTCGGTGCAAGCCGGCGTTGACTTCGAAGTGGCCAAGAATCTGTACCTGAACGTCGATGTCAAGAAGGTTCAGATCGGCACCAAGGTGTATGCCAGCGGCGCTGAAATCGGCGACTTCAAGGTAGACCCGATCTTGTTCGGCGTCGGCTTGGGCATGCGCTTCTAAAACAGCCGAGCCCTCCGAGAACCGCTGCGGCTTTCAACGGCGCAGCGGTTCTTCTCATGCATCAGCCGGCCAGCCAAGCTCGCCCAGCTCGTCCAGCTCAAACGCGTCCCGCGTCAGATTCTCCGGCGGGCCGTCGGCGCGGCACACCACATCGTCTTCGATGCGCACGCCGCCAAACCGGCTCAGGTGTTCGACCAAGGGCCAATTGACGGCTGCCGCCGCCGGGCTGGCGCGCAGCTGCCGCAGCAGCGTCGGGATGAAGTAGAGCCCCGGCTCTATCGTCACCACCATGCCGGCCGCCAGCGGCCGCGTCAGCCGCAGATACGGGTGGCCGTCCGGCTTGGGCGTCACCGCGCCGCTGGCGTCCGCCATGAAGCCGCCCACGTCATGCACTTGCAGACCGAGCAAATGGCCGATGCCATGCGGGAAGAAGATAGACGTGACGCGCTGCGCTGTCATCGCTTCGATGCTCAAGTTCACCAGCCCCATCTCACGCAACACGGCGGCAACGCGGCGGTGGGCGCTGAGGTGGATGGCGCGGTAGTCCACCCCGGCCCGCACCTCGTCCACCAGCGCCAGCTGCAGTGATTCCATCGCGGCCAACAGGCCGTCGAACTCGGCGTCGCCGGCGCTCCAGGTGCGGGTGATGTCGGACGCATAGCCCTCCACTTGCGCCCCAGCGTCAATCAACAGCGAGCGCGATTGCGTCGGGGCCAAGGCGTCCTGGTGCTGGTAATGCAGCACCGCACCATGCTCGTTGAGGGCGACGATATTGCCGTAGGGCAGATCCCGGTCGGTGTGACCGCTGGCGGCCAGATAGGCGCGGTGAATCTCCAGCTCGGACGCTCCGGCGGCAAACGCGGCGGCAGCGGCCCGATGCGCCGGTACCGCCCGCCTGGAGGCGGCCCGCAGGTGGAGCAACTCATAGTCGGTTTTGTAGGCGCGCTGGTAATGCAGCCGGTTGAGCAACTGCGGCGGGTTGTTGGGCAGCACGCCGGGCAAGGCGGCATCTGCTTCGCCAATGACAGCCAAGCGGCCCGGCACCGCCAAATGCGCGGCCGCGTCCTCGGGACGGCTGATGATGATCAGCTCGACATGCTCGGTCCACGCGCCGCTCGGGTCGCTCGGCGGCACATGCCAGTAGTCATCCGCTTGGTAATACACGACCCGCAGCTTGTGCCCGGGCCGCACCAGCAACCAACTGTGCGGATGAGCACCGAGCGGCAGCCAATGCTTGAAGTGCGGATTGGGCTGAAACAGATAAGGCCGGTCGTCGAGGAACGCATGTTTTTCGACGCCTGAGGCAATCGCCAGCGCATCGAACCCACAAAGCGCCAACGCGGCTTCGCACTGCGCTTGCAGCACAGCCAGGTGTTGCGAATACTTGTTCATCTTCTTGTCCTCTCAATCACCCTTGTCCCAGACGACGCCCTCTTCTGTCAGCACCGCGTCCAGCGGCATGTCCTCCGGCTCGGCCCGCAGCATCGGCAGGAAGCCGTGGGCATAGCCGACACCGGCCGTTGACGGTCGTGGCTGCAAGGCGGCCAAGGTGCGATCCATGAAACCGCCGCCATACCCGAGCCGCAAGCCGCATGGCCCGTAGCCAACGCAGGGCACGATCAGCAACTGCGGCTCGAACACCTCGGTGCCCTTGGGCTTAGGGATGCCGAACGCGTCCTCTTCCATCGCGCAGCCCGGATACCAGACATGAAAGCGCAGCGTGCCAAGCTCTTTGTCCACCACCGGCAGGCCGATGCGGCGCTTGGCGTTGGCCTCACCCCAGCGGTAGAGCGCCGGCAACGGGTCGAATTCGCCCTTGATCGGCCAGTAAGCGCCGATCGTCAGCTCTTGCCGACGCACCAGCCAGACTCGCAACACCCGTTGCAACTCGTCGGCCAACGCAAGCCGGCCAGGCAGATCGAGACGTTCTTGTATCAACTTGTGGCGCAAGGCAGCGCGGTCATTCAGATCCACTCGGAACTCCAGCGTCGTGAACAAGACCCGATTGTGCACGGCCGAGTAGCACGCCCAACTGCCGACCCGTCGGTCCGGTGCTCAGTCAGACGATAGCCCGCAAGGTGAATGAGTCGCCGGAGTTGGCGACAAAGGGCGGATCAAGTCAGCCATGCGGCCGCTGCGCTGAGGGCAAGCGGCCGGCAGCTCCAAGAGCAGGAACTGAGCCTCAGGCCAGCCCTCCACCACCGCTAAGCTGTCCGCCGCCAGCCGCGCCGTTTGCCCGGTCTCCAGCCACTGATCCTCGGCGGGCATGACAGCGCTGCCCGGCACGGTCAGCCAGACGCGGCCCCGCGCCACACTCAACTCGCGCGGCCCCGCGCTGAGCGGCAAACTGAAGGCCTCGCCGGCCGCCAAAATCCATAATGCTTGTGCTTTACTCATGCTTCAAACTCCTGTTGCGCCAGCGCAGCTAAAGGCGCTTGACATGGGTAAATATTAGGGGCGCACCGGCCAGTCGTCCAATGAATGCGCGGCGCAGGATTGATACCATCCAAGCATGAATCAGCCAAAATCTGCAGAAGCCCAAGACCTCCGCACGATCACCAAAGAGCGGCCCCGCCAGCGCCCGCTCTCGGTCGGCCCGCTGCGCGCCTTCGAGGCGGTGGCTCGTTACTTGAGTTTTCGTGCGGCGGCCGATGAGCTGCATCTGACGCAATCGGCCATCAGCCGGCAGATCCGCGCGCTGGAAGAAGAAATCGGCTGCGCCCTGTTCCTGCGCGGCACCCGCCATGTGGATCTGACCGCCGACGGCGCAGCGCTGAAAGGCCCGGCCGTGCTGGTGTTGGAGCGACTCGATCAAGCGGTGCGGCAGATCCGCCAGGCGCGTGGCCGCCGGGTCGTCAACGTCACCACCTTTGCGTCCTTCGCCTCGCTGTGGCTGATCCCCCGGCTGGAGGCGTTTCAACGTGCCCATGAAGACATCGATATCCGCGTGTCCACCTACGACTATGTGGTGGAGCTGGATGACAGCGAGATCGACCTCGCCCTGCGCTACACCGTGGCCGCCAATGTGCCGCCCGAAGCGCAGCGCCTGTTCGGCGAGACGCTGACGCCGGTGGTCAGCCCACTGCTGGCGGCACGCGCTGGCGACGGCTCGGTGCCGGCGCTGTTGCAACCGGCCGACTTGGCGCTGCACACGCTGGCCGAGGAAGACGACCAGCGCCCCAGCGCCGAATATCTGAGCTGGCGGCGCTGGTTGCGCGAGCAAGGCCTGGCCGCCCTGCAGCCCAGGCGTTGGCTGTATCTCAACTTCACCTATCAACAGATTCAGGCCGCGCTGGCCGGCCAAGCGGTCGCACTGGCCCGGTTGCCCCTGGTCAGCGAACAACTGCAGCGCGGCGACCTGATCGAACCCTTTGGCCCCGCCGGCCGCATCAGCAGCCCTTATGCCTACTGGCTGCTGCAGTCCCGCGACAGCCGCAACCGCCCCGAAGTGATGCTGTTCAGTGCCTGGCTGCTGGAACAGGCGGCGCAGTCGCGGGTGGACATTGGCGAGGCCAGCGCTACAGAGTCACCGCCCTGAAGCCGCCTGCACCGAGCCGC
>JBIIVZ010000129.1:0-6387 GCA_044339175.1 Roseateles sp. | reverse complement strand
AAATACGGCGCGCCCATTTTGATGCCGAGCGCCTTCGCTTCATTGCTGCGCGCCACGCAGCATCCATCGTTATTTCTGAATGACCCTAACTGTTAGTAAAGATCAGAGGCCTGATTTCATAGGGGAAATTGCTGCTAACAGTTTTCTTAAAAAGTCGGATCAGTTAAACCGAACGTAAATCCGTTTCCGACCCTTTGCTGACATTCACTGTGCGGAATTGGTCGTTCGAAAGCAGCCGGCGGCGCGTCACGCGTGAAGCCCGGCCGAGCGGCGGGCGCGGCGCAAGTTCCGGCCCCCTCCGCCAGCCGATGCTTGAACTCCATCCAGCGGCGACATCACCAGGTGGGTGGTGCCGTCGCGCCAAGGGGTCTTCAGCTTCAGCACGACCTGGCCAACGGCATTGGTTTGTACGCGTTCGTTGGCCAGCGCGGGGCGTGTGATGTGGCGGCACAGTTGCTCCAGCGACTGGTGATCGTCGGCGCCGCAGCGCACCGCGGCGTGCAGGCTGGAGCTGTGGCTGTCGGCACACAACGTCTCTGGCCAGCTTGCTGCGCCCCTTGGTCGACCAGGACCTGGCTGTGGTGTTCTACGACATGCCCACCATCCGCGCCGCCGGCTTGTCCGACGAGGACGGTGATGTGCGCCAGTTCGGCATGTCCAAAGAAGGCGTCATCGCGCGCCAAATCATGCTCGGGGTGGTGCAGACGCCCGAGGGCCTGCCGCTGCACCACGAGGTCTTCGATGGCAACTCCTCTGAGGTGCAGACCCTCAAACCGACGCTGGAAAAGATCGTCAAGCGCTTGCCCGTCAAGCGCGTGATCGCGGTGGCTGACCGCGGCCTGCTGTCGGTGGAAAACCTCGAAGAACTCAAGACCATCACCTTGCCTAGCGGTGGCCAGCTGGAATTCATCCTGGCTGTGCCGGGGCGGCGATATGGCGAGTTCGCCGAGTTGCTCCAGCCGCTGCAGACCACGCAGTTCGACAAGGCCACGCAAGAGGTGCTGGGTGAAACCGTTTGGGAGCAACTGCGCCTGGTCGTCGCGCACGATCCGCACACGGCCCAGCAGGCCAGCGACAAGCGCGACGCGCTGATCAAGGCGCTGCAGGACAAGGCCGAGCAGCGGGCCAACAAGCTCGATGCGCAGGAGGCCGGCACGCCTGGGCGTGGGCGCAAACTCTCGAATGGCGGCGCTAGGGCGCGCTTCGATCACGAGGTGGCTGAGGCCCATAAGGTGCGCATCATCCGTGTGGACATGAAGAGCGAACTCTTTACCTACGGCATCGACGACAAGGCCCTGGCACGCGCCAAGCTGATGGACGGCAAACTGCTGCTGGTGATCAACGTCAAAGACTTGACGCCGGCTGAGGTGCTCAAGCGCCACAAATCACTGGCCGACATTGAACGTGGATTCAGGGTGCTGAAGTCCGAGATCGAAATTGGGCCCATCCACCACCGACTACCCGACCGCATACGCGCCCACGCGACGGTCTGCTTCATTGCGTTGATCCTTTACCGCGTGATGCGCGCCAGGCTTCACGCCAGCGGCACCACACACTCACCGGAACGGGCGCTGCAGCGGCTGCGCCGCATCCAGCACGATCGCGTCACTGTCAATGCCGGCCAGCCGATGACGGGGCTGTTCAGCGTCGATCAAGAGCAGGCTGGCATCCTGGCCGCACTGACGATCAAAAAACCTTCGCTGAACACCCAATTGACGCTTTTGTAGTGGAGCGTTTTGCTTGCGCCCCTATACAAATCAGGTGCTTACGCGAATAGCTGTCGAACTCGGGCGGCCCGTCTCATGCCACTCAAAACTGGAAGCTATGGATCAGATAGGTGCCGCCGCCGGTGATGGCTGCTTTCGCCTTGGCGCCCGATCCGAATGCCAGGGCGAAGGACGGGATAGCGCTCCATTGCGAGGGGTCGGGGTTCCACGACAGGCCCATCGCGACGCCCACTCCCGCCGTACCTTCTACGCCGAAGCCGATGGAGCCGCCAGTCGACTCCTGTACCGCGCCCGGGTTCCACCCAATTATGATGTTGCCGGTCAGACCCATTTGTGGGCCGATAGACCCACCAAGGGTCTTGGTTACGCCCATCGCGAATTTACCGTTTTCCTGGTAGAGATTCATGGCCAGGCACCAGCCTCCGTCGACACCCGCAGCGATGTAGCCGCCATCTACACCCACACACACGGCGAAATTCGAGCGCCCCACGTTGCCGGGAATACTGGGGCCGGCCTCCCACCGGCCGAAGTTGTTTTGCAGGAAGCCCAGCTTTGCGGCCACCGCAAGCATGTCATCCCGCACCTGCTTGTCGATCTTGCCCGCCGTGATGGCACGAGCAATCGCGTTCAGCCGGCCCTGGCCGTCGGCATCCATGCCACGCATGCTGCTATTAAGGTTGCTCAAAGCAGGTTTGTTGTTCTCGATCGCCACCCTGCCGGCTTCGCGTAACACCGCCTCCAGCAGCTCTTGGGACAGGCTGGCCAGTGCGTCGAAGCCTTGCTTGTAGATCGCCTGTGCCGCATCGGTTGAGCTGGCGTAGGTGAGCCGCGCTTCGTTCACCAATTTCTTGTACTGGTCATCCGACAAGGCCGCGGTGGCCGCGGCGCGTGCCGCTGCAGCAGCGCGCTGAGCCTCCTCCTGTGCGCGGCGCGCGGCTTCGGCGGCTGCCGCCTCGGCAGCACGTTTGGCGGCCGCAGCCGCTTCGGCGGCACGTTTGGCGGCCTGCTCAACCTTAGCTCTGGCTTTACAGACGACATCGTATTTGCCGCAGGCCTGGGCACCCAAACTGAAGGTGGCGACGGCTGCGGTGACGAGCAGTTGGCGGGGCAGGCAGGTATTGAGGTGCAGTTTCATGGCGTGGAACTCCGAAAAGCGTACTTGCGGTTGCTGTATTGAGCTGAATGAGCGTACCGGTGTCAGGTGTCTGACCCCAGGTATCCGATGAACATTGTCTGAAGTTGAGTCATCTGAATGTGCGACGTATCGCGACGGAGTGCGACGGATTGCGACGGCGCTGTCGCATTCGCTGTCGATACGTCGCATCCAGGCAGCCCGATCCAGGCCCTGGGCTGACTTATGATCAGCCGCTGTTCTGGCCGGCCCGAAGCGATTCGGGAGTTCTCTTGAATCCCAAATCTGCGGTGCTCATCGTTGACGACGATGCCGAGTTGTCGGCCATGCTGGTGCTGTTGCTGTCGTCCGAGGGGTGGACGGCGAGCGCCGCGCACAGTGCCAATGAAGCCGAGCGGGCGCTGGCGGCGGGCTTGCCCGAGGTGGTGCTGCTCGATGTGATGCTGCCCGACGCCAGCGGCATGGATCTGTGCCGGCGCTGGCGCGGCGCGTACCCGGATCTGGGCATCCTGATGCTGACCGCCCGGGGCGACCCGTTCGATCGCGTCTTGGGCCTGGAACTGGGCGCGGACGATTACCTGGCCAAGCCCTTTGAGAAGCGCGAGCTGGTTGCCCGTTTGCGTGCCCTGATGCGGCGGCAAAGGCTGCCTGCTGCTGCGGCGGCCGCCACCGAGATGCGCTTTGGCAGCCTGGTCGTGAACCTCATTCGCCGCGAGGTGCTGGTGGACGGTCTGGCAGTGCCGCTGACCGGCATCGAGTTCAAGCTGCTGGTGGAGCTGGCGCGCGTGCCCGGCCAGGTGGTGTCGCGCCAGCGCCTGAGCAATGCCGTGCAGGCCAGCGCCTACCGGCCGCAGGACCGCACCGTCGATGTCCAGGTGGGCCGGCTGCGGCGCCGGCTTGAGCAGGTGATGCCGGGCGGGGAGTGGATCGAAACCGTGCGCGGCGAGGGCTATGCCTTCGTGCCGCGCGGCCTGCCGCCAGACGATGCTGCCCAAGCGCTTTGATTCGCTCTTCCTGCGCCTGGTGACGGCGCAGGCCCTGCTCGTGCTGTGCGCCATGCCGTTCTTTGGCGGCATCTTGCTCGTGGAGCGCAATGTGCTGCTGGCCACGCAGTACGCCCGCGTGTTCGCGCCGCAAGCGCTGGCGGCAGCGCGCTTGCCGGTGGGGACCACGTTGAGCGTGGATGGCCTCGATGGCGGCATCCACCGGCACGCGGGGCTGCCCACGGGGTTCAAGGTCAAGGTGACCGCGATGCCCGCCGTGAGCGCTTTTACCAACGAGCTCCAGCGGGCAGTGGCGTTGCAGACCGAGGAGGTCTGGCTCAATCACAACGACCGCATCCGCCCCGCCATGTGGCTGCGCGTGCGCACGGCCGATCTGGATCCGGTCTGGCTGAGTGCCGAGCTACCGGCTCCGATGCTGCCGCACCTGACCGCCAGCCTGGGCGTTGGCCTCGGGCTGTTGGCCGGGGTCTTTGTCCTGATGAGTCGTCACTTCGCCCGGCGCGTCACCAATCCCTTGGCACGCCTGCGTCAGCGCATGGAGCGGCATGCCAACGCGGGCATCCTGCCCGACGAGGTGATCGACTTCATGGCGGGCAGCCGCGCACCGCCCGAGCTCATCGCCATCGATGCGGCCTACCGCAAGCTCGCCCAACGCCTGCAACGCAGCGAGCGCGAGCGGGCCATGCTGCTGGCCGGCGTCTCCCATGACCTGCGCAGCCCCCTGAGCCGCATCCGGCTGGCTGCCGAGATGCTGCCCGAAACGAGCGAGAACGCCGCTGGCGTGGCCACCATCACCCGCAACGTGGATCACGCCGATCAGCTCACCGCCACATTTATCGAGTTCATCCGCGCCGGCGTTGTGCAGTTGAACGAGGCGGTAGACCTCGCTGAGTTGGCGCGTGAGGCAGTCGCCGGCTTTGGCCTGCCGACCGAGCAGTTGCGGGCCGAACTGCCCCAGCGTTT
The DNA here is from genome assembly GCA_044339175.1 of Roseateles sp. Lineage (GTDB taxonomy): Bacteria > Pseudomonadota > Gammaproteobacteria > Burkholderiales > Burkholderiaceae_C > Paucibacter_A. The sequence continues at coordinate 1,561 of JBIIVZ010000129.1, read as the reverse complement.
GCGCCTGCATCAGGCCCATGGCGTGCTGGTGGAGCGCCTGATCGTCAATCTGATCGACAACGCCCTCAAGCACGGCGGCACCCCGGTCGAGGTGCGGCTCCAAGCAATGGACGGCGCGGCGCTGCTCACCGTGTCGGACTCGGGTACGGGGCTGCCGGGCGGTGCTACCAGCACCTTGATGGAAGCCTTTGCGCGCGGCGATGTGAGCCGCAATGTGCCGGGTTTCGGCCTGGGGCTGGCGATCGTCCAGCAGACCGTGGAGCGGCTGCAGGGCCAGCTGAGCTTTGCCCAAGAGGCGGGGTGGCACCGGGTCAGCGTGAGTTTGCCGCTGAGCCGCTAGCCGCTAAGCCGCCGACCCCGGCCGACGGCCTAGTTGCGAGCCGCTGCTTCCGCCAACAGCAGCTTGATGTCATCCCCAGCGCCTGCGCGCCGCTGCCGTAGCGGGCGTACACCCGCACCCGGCCCTCGGTGTCGAAGATGAAGCTGGCGGCCGTGTGGTCCATGGTGTAGCTCTCGGGGGTCTTGCCGGGCACGCGGGCGTAGAAGACCTTGAATTCCTTGGCTGCTGCCTGGGTTTGCTCGTCGCTGCCGCGCAGGGCGATGAAGCTGGGGTCGAAGCTGGCGAGATAGGCCTTCAGAAGTGCGGCGGTGTCACGCTCGGGATCGACGGTGACGAAGATGCCTTGGACCTTGTCGCCGTCGGCGCCGAGCGAGCGCTTGACCTCGGCGAGTTCGGCCATGGTGGTGGGGCAGACGTCGGGGCACTGGGTGAAGCCGAAGAAGATCACCAGCACTTTGCCCTTGAAGTCGGCCAGCGAGCGGGCGCGGCCGTCCTGGTCGCTCAGTTTGAGGCTGCGCGCGTATTCGGCGCCGGTCAGCTCGACGCCTTTGAAGGCGGGGCGATCCGGGCCCGCTTTCTGGCAGCCGGCCAGGGCCAGCAAGCAGGTCAACAGCAGGGTGCGTCGCAGCAGCATGGGGTCATCCTGGCAAGTAGTGATCGATCAGGAGGGCGGCGAACAGCAGTGACAGATGCCAGATGGAGAACCAGAAGGTGCGTCGCGCCAGGGCCTCGGAGTATTCGCGCCAGAGCCGGATCGCGTAGCCGCAAAAGCCCAGGCCCAGGATCACGGGAGGATAGGTTTTTCAAACGCCCTTTTTCCCTCTGGACGGCACCCCGAGCACGGCAGAATAGGGGCAGAACACCGCGCCCGAAGCGCCTTGAACCTGTCTTTGGATGCGGGCTGCGATCTGTGGGGCGTAGGTCGCTCAGCCGGTCGAGCCGAAAATCGTCCTTCTTGGGCGCCTGCTGCGGGCTATCCCTGGTCACCAGCCCGCTGCCATCGGTCCCGTGAACGCTCGGACGCAGCCGACCCCAGCAGCCGTGTCGCCGGCTCGCTTGAACTGTCGAAGTTGGGCAGCGTCAGGCCGCTTGAAGCGCCTGGTCACGGGCTGTCGCGCGAGGGGGTGCCCGCGCCTGCAGCCCCAAGTGCGTGAGGATCTTCTCGATCACTGGCTGTTCCAGGATCGCCGCAATGATCTTCAGTTCGCCACCGCAGTTCGG
>JBIIVZ010000127.1:0-6418 GCA_044339175.1 Roseateles sp. | reverse complement strand
GCCGCCACCGGCAGCTTCAAGGCCGCAGCCAGCCGCATGCAAAAAGCTTCGTTGTGCACGCTGCCCTCCAGGTTGCGGATGGCGGGCTTGAGGATGTGGGTGCTTGGGGCACCGTGCAGCGGCAGGCCCAGGCGCTGGCCGTCGAACACCATCGGCAACTTGTCCTGCGCACCCGCCAGCGAGAGCCGCAAGCCGTCCAAGCCGGCCAGCATCGGACGCCGTGGCAGGTCTTGCAGCAACTGCTGCAGTTGCGTGTCATCCAGCCAGCGCACGTGCTCCATGTGCTCCGCCGCTGTCTGTGCGGGGTCGCCGCTCAGCGGCGCCTGCCCGGGCTCCAGCAATGTGACGGCACCGGCGCATTCGCCGCCAATGCCCTCCAGCAGGCCAAAATCGTTCTGCCGCGAGACGTGCAAGGCCTGCGCCACCAAGCCGCGCTTGTCGCCCTCGGGCAGCAGGCCGGCAAAGAAGGGGCGTGTGGCGCGGTCGTCGAAAGGCTCGGCGCGCAGCGGCAGTGAGTGGGATAGCGCCTGGGCTTGCGGGTTCTGCAGCCAGTGGGCCGAATAGGCAAAGCTCAAGCGGCCATTCACCGGCATCAGCGTGCCCAGGTGCGCGCCCTGGAGCCAGACTTCGAGTTGTTTGGGCATGGCGTTTATTGACGGTTCAATCGATCTTGCGCGCGGGCTTGCTTGGCGGCGCTGTCAACGCGGTGGCTGAACCAGCGGGCAGCTCATCCTCCAGTCCCTCCACGGCAAGCCGCCCACCGAGTGCTCCCAACACCTGCAACACGCTGGACAGCCGTAAGCTGGGTTTGCCGGCCTCCATCTCCACGATGAAGCGCACCCCCACGCCGGCCGCCAGCGCCAACTGCGGTTGGGTCAGGCCCAGTCGCTTGCGGGCTGCACGAGTGGCTTGGCCCAAGTCTGTCGAGTTGTGGATGGCGATCATGGTGGGCGTGGGCGCAAATGAGGTTGACGCAAAGTTTCCAGGGCCTTGGCCTCGTGCCCAGGTTCCTGGCTGAAGAAAATTTGCCGTGGGCATGTACAAGTTTCCTGTTCGGGAAATTATGCATAGGATTTCACTTTGCAACAATGAAATATCCTGAACGGGAAATTTATTGGGAATCAAGCGAGTAAATCAGCAAAATACCCCGTTCGGGAAATCTATCCCGCAGCCCGGAGGCCAATGAATCCGGGCCTCTTGGTTGACGGGTGCCAACTTTCGCTTGTCGCCGCCTTCTGCCGCCCAGGCTCTTCTGCGCTGGATCAACGTGTTGATAACAGCAACAGCCGCTTGCAAGGCCTGCGGTGGCCGGCGCGAAACCCCTGTCAGGGCAGCAGCTTGCGCATCTCCGAGGTGGTGACATCGTCGAGGTGCCGAAACGCTGGCGCAATTTTCTCGATCTCAAGCGCTGGCACGCCGAAGTCTTCGAAATGGCCGCGCCACTCGCGCACGACGCTCCAAATGCCCGCAATCATCTCGCAGGCTGTAGCACGCGACAGCGTGAACATCGGATGCGAATCAAGCGCATTGTCGAGTGTGGCCAGGCGTCCCCGGGGACCGAGGCCCAGGTGCAAAAAGCGCTCCGTTGCGAGGCTCGCACGCGGCAGCACGTCGTAGAGCGGGCTGAGCCGCCAGCCAGCCAAGCGCGCCTCCCAGAGGAAGCCGTGGTTGCGCAGATGGTCGTCGTCGTTACTGACCAAGACGTTGTAGACCATGCGCTTGAACAGCTCCGCATTGTCTGCGCGGATGACGCTTGGGTGGCAGTAGCCGCGTATAGCTTGTGCCAGGTCCATGTAGGTTTTCGTGCGCGACTTGGACTCGTCGCAGGCCACCAGCGTGAGACCACTCACGAAGCCCAGGCGGTGTTCAGCTTTGCCGTCGCCCGGCTGGGTCGCCATCAGATCGCTTTCGGCGCTCAGGGCACTTCCTGGCTTGGCCCAGTAGCGGTCAAAGCGGCGGATGAGCATGACCTTCCGAGTGCCCAGCGTGCGCACCTCCACCGGCGGCACGGTGAGCCCTGCAAAGGCGGCCAAGCGCAGTGCCGCACACTCGATGGCCGGGATATCGAAGCTGTCGTGGCGGCTGGAGAATTTGGCCAGCCACAACACACCGTGCTCGTCGCGTACCGATGCCTTGGGTCGGGCACCGCCGAGCGCCGTGCCGTCCAGGAATATGGCTTCCAGGTGTGCCGGAACGGGCAGGCCATCCTCGATGCGCTCGGCAGCATCCATCAAATGCACCAGAGCCTGTGAGCCACCGGTGCCCCGCGTCGGCCCGTCGTGAATGGACGTTCGGATATCGAGCGCTCCGACCCGGTCGCTGCCTGCATGCAGCAGGTATTGCGACTCGGGCAGACTGTTGGCTGGCACCTTGAGCTTTGCTTCGATGACGCGCCGCCCCCACGAGTCAGAGGGTGAGAACTTTTTACTGCGCGGCCGCCATGCGTCGTTGGCCGGGTGCTCGGAATCCTCACGTACCTGGAGTACGTTCCGGTTCCTGTGCCCCGTCCGCCTAGCCTGACGACCGCTCGCTACAAAAGTTCTCACCCTCTCCGGTGCCGCGTCGCGGATGCCGCCGAAGAACGGCAGACCCTTGGCTGGCAGCAAGCGCTTGCCCAGCACATCCTGGCGGTCTCGCAAGCTCAGGCTCACCGGATCGACCTCAAGCGCGTCGGCCCGGCGTGCGTAGTTCAGGCCGTAGGCGAAGCTGGATGCGAGGACGTTCGGGCCTTCCTCAGTCAGCAGCAGTTGGCCACAGGGTGCCCAATCCTGGCCCAGGTGCGCGAAGACCATCAACTTCAACTCTTTGGAAGCCATGTCGGGAGCCCGTCAGAAATCGAGTTCATCGAGTTCGGTGGCGGTCATGTCGCGCACGCGCTGGGTCTTCTCGCGCGCTCCCAAGGCAAGCAGCGCCGGGTCCCGCTCTGTCAACAGATCCAGCAGGGAACTTCCCGGTGAGATGGCCTCCAAGTAGCGCAAGATCTGGCCGACCGCCAAGCCCGGGTCGCCCTTCTCCAGCCGGTAGACGGTGTTGCGCGAAAGACCGGCGCGCAGCGCAGCGTCAGTCTGCTTGACCTTGCGTGCAATGCGCAGGCGCGCCAGTAGCATCCCGAGGCGAGCGCATTCCCCCAACTGGTGGGGCGAGAGCATGACAGCCTGAGTGATTTTCATGTTTGAACAACGAGGATTGAGGGCCAATACTGTTCGGATAGAGCCCGCTCGCCCTGAGCTTGTCGAAGGGTTGTCGGAAGTGGGGGGAAGTCCTTCGACAGGCTCAGGACGAACGGTTTTTTTGGGAAGCCAACAGTATTGGGTTGAGAGCTTCACGCCTGATGGCATGAGTGCAGTCCTGAACTGTATCCTTCGCTGCAATACAAAGCTCGTTAAATCAATCTTTGTTAATCTAATGATCGATTTATCGAGCGTATTTTTAGGGTATTCAAGTGCTGTGCGAGAGCGAAAAAATCGCTCCGTGGTCTGCGGGCTGCCAAGCGTTGAGGTGTCAGTCGGCATGGATCGCAGTGGCTGAGCCGACACGACGACTTGCTCACGCCAATGAGCCCGCAGAAAGTTTGCAGCCGATGCCGTCGGACCATGTGGCTGCTAAATCATTTTCGAAAAATTTGACCTGGTACGCTGCCGACGCTGAGTTGAGGGACTCGGCGTCATGCAGGGCCGCATCGGGGATGAATGAATAGCACGCTCGACTATTACAACGACAACGCCGACGGCTTCTTCACCAGCACGATCGGTGTCGATATGCGGGCCTTGCATCAACGCTTCCTTGCCGGATTGCAGCCGGGCGGCAGTATTCTGGATGCCGGTTGCGGCTCAGGGCGCGACGCCAAGGCTTTCGCGGAGCAGGGGTTTTCGGTGGCCGCTTTTGATGCGTCGCCGGTGCTGGCCGCTCTGGCGAGCGAGCACAGCGGTGTGGCCGTCGCGGTGCGCACGTTTTCTGAGGTCAGCGAAATTGCCAGCTATGACGGCATCTGGGCCTGCGCCAGCCTGCTGCACTTGCCGCAAGTGGACATCCCGGCGGCTTTGAGCGGGCTTTGGCGAGCACTGCGGTCGGGTGGCAGTTTCTACCTCAGCTTCAAACTTGGCAGCGGCGAGCGACGTCAAAGTGGGCGGCACTTTACCGATGTGGACGATGGCAGCCTGCGGGCCTGGTTGGCGGTACTGCCGGAATTGGCGTCGATTGAAACCTGGCTGACCGATGACGCGAGGCCGGACCGCCGCGAACAATGGGTGAACGCTCTGGTGATCAAGGCCGCCGAGCCGTTGCGCAAGCTTGTCACCGGGGGAGACGATCCGTTCCTGCCGCACTTATCCCGAGCGATGAGTCGGGCCAGCGAGATCGACATTGCCGTGGCATTCATCAGAGCCACCGGCATGCGTTTGTTGAAGCCGGATTTGGAGTTGGCCATGGCAGCCAAGGAGGGCGCAGTGGGCGGCTCCGCCCAGGTGCGTGTGCTGACCAGCGATTACCTCAACGTCACCGACCCGGAAAGCCTGCGCCTGCTCTTGCTGCTGCAGGCTCAGGGGGCCGAGGTTCGCGTCTACGTGACCCAGGGCAGCAGCTTCCACCTGAAGACCTATTTGTTTGCGCATCACACGGCGGCCGGCGAGCTGCAGGGCACCGCGTTCGTCGGTTCGAGCAATATCAGCCGGCAGGCCTTGCAGGACGGTTTGGAGTGGAATTACCGCATCTGCTATCCCGGTGATGACGGGTTTCTTGAAACGCGGCGCGGTTTCGAGACCTTGTTCGCTCACCCGCGCACTGTGGTGTTGACTGACGCATGGATCGAGGGTTATGAAAAGCGGCGCGTCAAGCAGCTGCTGGCGGTGGCACCGGGCACGCTGGAGCAGGACGATGCACCCGAACCGTCGTCGGTTCAAGTCGAGGCGTTGGCGGCGTTGACGGCCACACGTGAAGCGGGGTTTAGGCGGGGCTTGGTTGTCCTCGCCACGGGGCTGGGCAAGACTTGGTTGGCGGCCTTTGATGCCCGGCAAGTGGGTGCCATGCGGGTGCTGTTTTTGGCCCACCGGGAAGAAATCCTGCAGCAAGCTGCACAGACATTTTTGCTCATTCGCCCCAATTCCCGGGTCGGCTACTACGTGGGCCAAACGCGCGATGTCGAGGTCGATGTGCTGTGTGCCTCGGTTCAAACCTTGGGTCGCAATGCACATCTGGAGCGCTTCTCGCCGCATCATTTCGACTACATCGTGGTCGATGAATTCCACCACGCGGCTTCCCCGACCTATCGGCGGCTGTTGGCCCACTTTGCGCCGCGCTTCTTGCTGGGTCTAACGGCCACGCCCAGCCGCACCGACCAATCGGACATCTTGTCGCTGTGCGATGACAACTTGGTCTTCACCCGCAATCTGTTCGAAGGCATTGAAGACAAGTTGCTGGCACCGTTCCACTACCACGGCATTCTTGACGAGTCGGTCGATTACCGCGACGTGCCTTGGCGCAATGGACGCTTCGACCCCGAAGCCCTGTCCAGCAAATTGGCCACGCTCGGCCGGGCGCGTCATGCGTTGAAGCAGTGGCGCGAGCATGGCCAGGCGCGTACCTTGGCCTTTTGCGTCTCGGTCAAGCATGCGAATTTCATGGCCGCTCAGTTTGCTCATGCCGGCATTTCGGCAGCTGCCGTGTATGCAGGCTCGGTGATGGGGCGCGCCGAGGCGCTGGAGCGCTTGCGCGATGGCCGCTTGGCCGTGATCTTCTCGGTCGATCTGTTCAATGAAGGCGTTGACCTGCCGAGCATCGACACCGTGCTGATGCTGCGCCCGACCGAGTCGAAGATCCTCTTCTTGCAGCAATTGGGCCGCGGCTTGCGGCGCTGTGAGGGCAAAAGCCATTTGGTCGTGCTCGACTTTATCGGCAACCATCAGAGCTTTCTGCACAAGCCGCAGGCCCTGTTTGGCGTGGGTGCCACCTTCAAAGAGTTGGCGGATTTTGCCCGGCAGGCTGAACAGGGGCGGCTGGTGCTGCCCGATGGCTGCTTCGTCAATTACGACCTGCGCCTCATCGATTTTCTCAAGTCGCTGGACGCCGCAGGCTCGCAAAAGGACTATGAGGCGCTCAAGGCCAGCTTCGGGCGGCGACCCAGTCTGGCGGAGTTTTTTCGCTCAGGCAGCAGCGTTCAGCAGATGCGCCGCCAGCATGGCAGCTGGTTCGAACTGGTGGCCTCGGCGGGCGACTTGGAAGTCGCTGAGAACGCCTTGCTCAACGCGAGGCAGGCCTTCTTGAGCGAGGTTGAAACCCGAGCGATGACCAAGAGTTACACGATGGTGCTGCTGGAGGCCATGCTGGAACTTGACGGCTGGCGGGTGCCGCCTACTTTGGCGGCATTGGCCGAGAAGTCCTGGGAGGTGCTGCATCGGCGGCAGCCTCTGTTGACGGATCTGCC
>JBIIVZ010000126.1:0-6452 GCA_044339175.1 Roseateles sp. | reverse complement strand
TGCAGATAGGCACCGAGCTGTGGCAGGCTGCGGGCCGGCCGCTCGAAGCCACGGGTCCAGCGGCACAGCATGAAGGCCATCGCGTCGACCGCGCTGTAACTGCCGCCCAGCAGCCAAGGGCCACCGTGGCTGGCCAACTGCGCTTCCAGCTGATCAAGCCAGCCGCCAGCACGCGTTTGCGCTTGCGCCTTCACTTCGGCCGCGCCCTCGGTATTGCCCGGGTTGACCCAGCGGTCGGGGTAGTAATAGGCCAGCAGGGTCGGCTGCAAGGTGTTGGTCAGCCAGATCAGCCATTTGTAGAATTGCGCCCGCTCCGGCGTGGCCAGCGGCGGCACCAGACCCGCCTGCGGGTGGGTGTCGGCCAGGTGCAGCAGGATGGCGGCGGTCTCGTACAGCACCAGATCGCCGTCGATCAGCACCGGGATCAGGCCATTCGGATTGAGTTGCAAATAGGCGGCAGACCGGTGCTCGCCGAGGTCGCGCTGCACCAGCTTCAGCTCGAACGGCTGGCCGATTTCTTCCAGCAGGATGTGCGGTGCCATGCTGGCGTTACTGGGGTGGTAGTGAAGTTGGATCATGGGGCTGATTGTGGCGTGTCGTGGCGTGGCGCTGCGTGGCTTCACTGGCTGTTAAAAATCAAGGGCATTTGGCAGAATGAAGGTCAAATCCGCCACACCGTCCCGGAACTGGAGGCTGTTGATGAGCAGACGACTGCGACTGATTCGCTGTGCAGCACAGGCCTGGGCCCGCTGGAGCCTGCAGCCCTTGCCTGACGAGGATGAAGCTGGGGGGGGCGATGACCATCCAGACACTTGAGCCGCTGCAGTTTGATGCCCTGATCCGGCATGCCCCGATCGGCATCGCCGTGATCGACTATCTGGGCATTTATGAAGTCGTCAACCCGGCCTATTGCGCCCTCTACGGCTACCGCGAAGACGAGATGTTGGGACGCAGCTACAGCCTGGTTTTTCCGCCGGAGCAATTTCTGGCGGTGCTGGCGCGGCATCAGCGGTTTCTGGACGAGGGCGACAAGCTGGACGGCGAATGGGAGGTGATCCGGCGCGACGGTGCGCGGCTGAGCATCTTGACCGACTCGGTGCGCATGCCCGATGTCCAGGGTCACAAGCGGCGCTTGGTCTATGTGCTCGACATCACGCAGCGCAAGAAAATGGAGCGGGAGTCGCGGCAAAGTGCGGCGCTGCTGCTGGACTTGGCGGCCTCGTTGCCGAGCGCGATGTTTCGGCTGCTGACGCCGCACAGCGGCCATCACCGCTATACCTACATCAGCCCTGGCGTTGAAGCCTTGTTCGGCGTCACCCCGCAGCAGGTTTGCGCCGACAGTCGCGCGCTGTTGCGCTGCATCTTGCCAGCCGACCGGCCGGCGCATCAGGCGTCGCTGCAGGCCGCCATTCAGGGCCAGCACGGCTGGGAGCATGAGTTCCAGATCCGCACACCGGCGGGGCAGTTGAAATGGGTGCATGCCAAGGCCACACCGCAAGCAGCGGTGCCCGGCAACGGCAACGGTAACGGCAACAACAGCGGCGATTTGATCTGGACGGGGGTGTTGACCGACGTTTCAGAGCGTCATGCCAGCGACGCTGCGCTGAAGGCCAGCGAAGAAAGCTACCGCATGCTGTTTGAAACCGTGCCGCAGGGCGTGGTTTACTACAACCCCAGTGGCCGCATCATCCGAGCCAACTCGGCTGCAGCGCGAATTCTCGGCCTCAGCTCGGCGCAGTTGCTGGGTAAAGCAGTCGGCGATCCGTTCTGGCGGACCATCCACGAAGACGGCAGCGACTTCCCCGCTGACCAGCATCCGGCGATGCAGGCGCTCAGAACCGGGCACCCTGTTGCCGGGATCGTGATGGGAGTGGTGGCACCGGAGCGTGACTGCGCCTGGATTCAGGTCAATGCAATGCCTCTGTTCAAGGGCGGACAGTTGAGCGAGGTGTATGCCAGCTTCGAGGACATCACCGAGCATGTGCGCTTGGAACGGAAACTGCGGCGCGAAGCGACCACAGACTTCTTGACCGGCATGGCCAACCGGCGCCATTTCATGCAGCGGCTGAACATCGAGGTCGATCGCATTCAGCGTCATCCCGAAATGCGCAGTTGCGTGCTGACCCTCGACCTCGATCATTTCAAGCGCGTCAACGACAGCTTGGGCCATGCGGCGGGCGACGCGGTGCTGTGCCACTTCACCCAGCTGATGAGCCAGCAGATGCGCCGGCTCGACGTCATCGGCCGCATCGGCGGTGAGGAGTTTGCGGTGCTGCTGCTTGACACCGACAGCGATGTGGCGATGGTGCTGGCCGAGCGTTTGCGGCAACGCGTGGCACTGAGCTCGTTGCCCTACGCGGGGCACGACGTCAAGATCACGGTCAGCATCGGCGTCAGTCTGATTTCCGGTACCGATGCTGACGCCCAGGCCGTTCTGGTCCGAGCCGACCAAGCGCTTTATGCCGCCAAGGGTGTTGGTCGTAACTGCGTGCGCTTGGCGCAGCTTGACGCCTGAGCGCCGCTGGCCGCGTCGATCAATGCCCGTGATTGCAGTCCGGGCCGTGCACGTGGCCATGGCCGCTGTGGTCATGGGCTTGCTCATGCCGATGGGCCACCACTTGCGGCAGTTGGCTGAGCAGCGCCGGCGGGTCGAACGGGGCCACTTCCGGGGCCAGCACAAAGCCCTGGCGTTCCAGCCACTGGGCCAGCTCGGCATCGCCGGGCACACGCAAATGGTCGGCATGGGCCTCCATGTGCACATGCATTTCGCCCAGTTGGTGGGCCAGGCGCAGCAGGTCAAGCGCTTGGCCAGCGGCGGCCGGCCGCACCAGCAGCACCGGCTCGGCGGCTGCTTCCACGCGCAGCAGCGAGCCGTCTTCGGCCACCAGCACATCGCCGCCACGCAGCGTCTTGCCGACCTCCAAGCGCAAGCCCAGCTCGGTGCCGTCGCCATCGCTCAAGTTTGCCTCGTGGTGCTGGCGGTCAGCAAACGGCAGTGACAGCACACCGGCCCGCTTCAGCAGCACCGGTGCCAAGCCCGCACCTTGGGGCAGCAGTTTTTTGATGATCAACATGGGGTTCTCACTTCTGGGCTATCGGGGCAGAACTGTAAGTCCTAATGAAAAAACCCGACCGGGCGCAAGGCCGGGTCGGGCGCAGTGGGTTGCGTGGTCTATTTGAACTGGTAGCCCAAGCTGCCGTACCAGAAGCGGCCACGCGGGTCGGTGAAGGACGCGGCGTAGCCGGCCGCATGCGAGCCGTAGGACGAGGACGCGACATACGGCGGCTCGGCATCGAACAGGTTGCGGATGCCCAAGCGCAGCGTCACATCCTTGATGCCTTTGTAGGCCATGGCCGCGTTGAAGCGGTCGCTGTTGCTGACCCGGTGGGCCACTTCGACACCGATATTGGCACCCACCGAGCTGGCCGACTCCACCCAGCCGCGGGTGTAGACATGCTCCAGCGTCAGGCTGAGCGCGCTGTACTGCCATTCGGCACTGGCCGTGTGCTGCCAGCGCGGCACTGGTGGCACCGAGCCGTCGCCGCCGGTGCCGGCAAAGCTGCCGTAGGCGCTGCCAGCGTATTTCTGCGCGTCGTAAGTGGCCACATAGGTGCCAGCCAAGCCGAGGTTGAGGCGCATGCCGTCGCCCAGTGCCAGGCGGCCACGCACATCGAGGTCGATGCCCGAGGTTTTCAAGTCGCCCAGGTTGTCCACCGGTGTCTCGACAAACAGGATGAAGCCCTGCGCATTGCGCTTGACCCGGCCGCCGAAGCGGGACATCAAGGCCGGGTTGGTCAGCAATGTGTCGGCCGCAATGACGCCGATCTGGTCCTTCTTCTTGATGTCCCAATAGTCGATGGTCAGGGACATCGCACGCGTCGGCTCGAACACCACGCCGGCGGACAGCTGGCGGCTGGTTTCAGGCTTCAGCGAGGCGGCGGCGGTCGACTTGGTCGGCAGCTGCGTGGCGCAGCGGCCGTTCACCTCGGCCGGCACCGGGCAAGCGGGGTCGTTGACGGTGTCAGCGGTGTTCGAGAACGAGGCGGGCGAGTTCACATCCCACAGGGTCGGAGCGCGGAAGCCGGTACCGGCCGCCGCCCGCAACATCAGCTCGCGCGTCGGCTGGAAGCGGATCGAGGCACGCGGGTTGAAGCTGGAGCCAAAGTCGCTGTATTTGTCATAGCGGGCTGCCAGCGAGGCCTCCCAACCCTTGGCAAACGGGACCGACAACTCACCGAACACGGCGGTCAGGTTGCGCGATGCCTTGGTGGCCGGCACCGTGCCTTCACCGCCGATGTGCTTGCCGGCCGCGTAGTCGGCGTTCAGCGGTTGGTCGTTGGCTTCCTCGCGACGCAGGTCGGTGCCCAGGGCCAGGGCCATATTGCCGCCGGCCAGCGCCATCAATTCCTTGTTGACCTTGAAGTCGAAGGCGGTGGTGGTGCTGGTGGAGCTGCGCATGTCGCCCTCCATCGCGGCCGACTTCCACAAGCGCTCGCCCTCTGCATCGCTGGGGCCGAAGGGGTTCAGGTTGCCGGTTGCCAGCGCCGCCAGAAACCTGTCTTCCTGGATGTAGCCGGTGTAGTTCAGCAAGCCTTTGGCGCGCGACACATTGATGGCGGTGTCGTAGTCCCAGCCCATCAGGACGCCGCTGGAGCCTACGACAAAGCGCGCTTGCGTGTTGGTGTTGTCGTTGATGCGGTTGCCGGCCGGTATGGCACGCAGGCCGATTTCAGCCATGCCGGTGGCCGGCACGGTGTAGCCGAGCTGGGTCAGCAGCGCGCGCGGGTAGTACTTGCTGGTGACCGGCATCAGCACCGGCTCGAAGTCGAACTTGGTCGCGTTGAACGGGCCAAAGCCGTAGCGGATCGGCGTCGGCGCAATGCGGCCGATGCTGTGGTTGGTGGCGTACGAGCCTTCCACGAACAGCTGATGGTCTTTCGACACATTGAAGGTGGCGCGACCGAACACGTCGCCCTTCTCCTGGTCGGGCAAGTTGTCGAGCGTAGCCGCGTAGATAAAGCGGCAGCCGCGCTGCTGCATGCCATTGGGCGTCACGCCCTTCAGCGTGCTGAAGGCAAACGGCAGCGCGCAGGGCGCAAAGCTGGCACCCGGATTCAGTTCGGGGTAGGCACCGGGCGCAATCAGGCCTTCGATGAAACCGGGGAACGGAGCGCTGGACGACGGTGGGTCGGAGCCCGGCACTTCGGTCACGCCGCGGTTGTAGAAACCCTGGTCGATCGCCCGCAAGCGGGTGTTCTTTTGCACATTGGCGGTCAGCAAGACGTTGAAGCCGTCGCTGTTCAGGTCGCCAAAGCCGACGGCCAGGGAAGCGCCTTTTTCGGCCCCGCCGATATTGGCCTGGGTGTTGCCGTAGCGGACGGTGATTTCGCCGTTGCGGTAGTCTTTGCGGGTGATGAAGTTGATCACCCCGCCGATGGCGTCGGAGCCGTAAACGGCCGAAGCGCCATCGCGCAGCACTTCAATCCGCTCCAGCGCCGCGAACGGAATGCTGTTCAAGTCCACCGAGGCCGCGCCGCCGATGTTGCCGAACGGGTGGTTGGCCAAGCGGCGGCCGTTCAACAGCACCAGCGTCGAGTTGGCACCGAGGCCGCGCAAATTGGCGTTTGAGGTGGCATAGCCCGCACCCTGCGTGCTGTCGGAGAACATCGCCGAGTTGGCCGACACCCGCTTCAGCAGCTCTTCGGTCGACGTGGCACCACTGCTTTCAATCTGTTCGCGGGTGATCACAGTCACCGGCAAGGCCGTTTCGGAGTCAAGCCGTTTGATCGAAGAGCCTGTCACCGTGACGCGGTCCAGCGATTGCTGCTGGGCCAGCGCGCTGGAGGCGAAAAGTGTCAGGCTGCCGGCATAAACCAGGGCCAGGGCGGTGCAAAGTCGGGTGGTTTTCAAGGGCGAACCTCAGGGGTGGGGAGCAGGGATGCGAGGGGTTCGCTGTGCACGCCTGTTAGCAAGCGTGGCTGAAATGTTGCCGCACCGTAAAGTGCGCTGGCCGCATTCTTCTTCCGAATGCGATGCCCAGCTCCCTGGTGCTAACCCTGAGTTGCCTTTTTGCATCGTGAGCGGCAGCCGCCATGACTTCTCACACGTGGCTGCCCTTGGTTTCAGTGTTAGCTGACAGCCTTCAAAAGCCCAAGCTTTGCCCCGCACCCAGCAAGGTGGCGACACCCAGCGCCGCAAAAATCAGCGCGGCAATGCTGTGCACCAAGCGCACCGGCATCTTGCCGGACATGCGGTCACCCAAATACACCGCCGGCACATTGGCGATCATCATGCCCAGCGTGGTGCCCATCACCACGGCGATGAAGGATTGGTATTGCGCGGCCAGCGCCACAGTGGCGATTTGCGTCTTGTCGCCCATTTCGGCCAGGAAGAAGGCCACGATGGTGGTGCCCAGCACGCCCATCTTGAAGCGCCCGCCGCCCTCGACTTC
>JBIIVZ010000403.1:0-3221 GCA_044339175.1 Roseateles sp. | reverse complement strand
AGTCACGCTCCTTCCGGGTCTCGTTGAACGCAAGCTTCTGACGCCCCCCCGTCCAGCGCCTGCTATGTTTCTTTATCGAGACGAGCCCAGTATTCGTAGGGCGGGTCGTGACCCGCGTGTGGCCGACTGTGACGCCCGTGTTGCGCTGGGCCGGCTCATGTCGGCACCTGGCACCTGGCACCCTGCACTTCGCCGCCCTGCCGCAAGCGCTCGCCGGTCTTGACCCGCCCGACATGGCTGACTTGGGGCGAATAGGTTTGTTTCTTGTGATTATTCGTAGGGCGGGTCTTGACCCGCGTCTGGCCGACTGTGACGCCCGTGTTGCGCTGGGCCGGCTCATGTCGGCACTTGGCACTTGGCACCTGGCACATGGCACATGGCACCCTGCACTTCGCCGCCCTGCCGCAAGCGCTCGCCGGTCTTGACCCGGCCGACGTGGCTGACTTGGGCTGAATATGTTTGTTTCTTGTGCGGAAATGAGTGAGCGCTGGAGTAGGTATCGAGTTAATTTTGGATACCTTAGGGCATGCGGGTTCACTTTGAATAACGGCAAGCCGACCCTTGGTTTGCGGCTAACCCATTAGCTCTGTGCGGAGTTAGGGATGGATATTTAGCCGTAACCGTATATTCAAGGGGTTTGCCACAAAAATAAATGACTCTGACCCCATTGTTTCAGCGGTTGGCAGCTAAAGCCGGGGTTTTGAGCGTGCGGTGTGGGCGCTGGCTGTATTCAATGAGTGTGCGGTGAGCGCGCGAATGCGGGAATTCGATCGCTGTGTCAGACTAGGCTATCGAGCCGATTAGTAAGATTGACTTTGTGTATCGATGTGCAAACTCTATATTTGGTTCGGTGATTCGTGACAAACAACTGAAGGAGATAAGTATGTCAACCGAAGCAAAATGCCCGTTCTCAAGCGGCGCTCTCAAGCCCACAGTGGCAGGTGCCCGAACCAATGCAGACTGGTGGCCGAACCAGTTGAACATGAAGCTGCTGCAACAGGATTCGCCCCAGGGTGATCCGATGGGTGCCGACTTCAATTACGCCAAAGAATTCAAGAGCCTCGATCTGGACGCTGTCGTCAAGGATCTGCACGCCTTGATGACCGATTCGCAGGACTGGTGGCCGGCTGACTACGGCCACTACGGCCCGTTCTTCGTGCGCATGGCCTGGCACAGCGCTGGCACCTACCGCATTGCCGACGGACGCGGCGGTGCCGGTGCCGGTACCCAGCGCTTTGCGCCGCTGAACAGCTGGCCCGACAACGTCAACCTCGACAAAGCACGCCGCCTGCTGTGGCCAATCAAGCAAAAGTACGGCAAGAAAATTTCTTGGGCCGACCTGATGGTGCTGACCGGCAACGTCGCGATGGATTCGATGGGTTTCAAGACCTTCGGTTTCGCCGGTGGCCGTGTGGACGTCTGGGAACCCAAGGAAGACATCTATTGGGGCCCCGAAACCACTTGGCTGGACGACAAGCGTTACAGCGCTGACCGCGACTTGGAGCAGCCGCTTGCGGCCGTTCAGATGGGTCTGATCTACGTCAACCCGCAAGGCCCGAACGGTAATCCGGACCCCATCGCGGCTGCACACGACATCCGCGAAACCTTTCTCCGCATGGCCATGAATGACGAAGAAACCGTGGCGCTGTGTGCTGGCGGCCACACCTTCGGCAAGACCCACGGTGCAGCCTCTGAGGACTACAAGGGCCCGGAACCTGAAGGTGCCAGCATCGAAGAGCAAGGTCTGGGCTGGACCAGCAGCTACCGCAGCGGCAAGGGCGTGGACACCATTTCCAGCGGCCTGGAAGGCGCTTGGACGAACACGCCGACCACATGGGACAACAGCTATTTCGACACGCTGTTCGGCTATGAGTGGGAGCTGACCAAGAGCCCTGCCGGCGCGCACCAGTGGATTCCCAAGGACGGTGCCGGTGCCGGCACCGTGCCCGACGCCCACGATCCGTCAAAGCGTCATGCCCCGTTCATGGCCACGACCGACATTTCCCTGCGAATGGACCCGGCCTACGAAAAGATCTCCCGGCGCTTTCACCAGAATCCGGATGAATTTGCCGATGCCTATGCGCGCGCTTGGTACAAGCTGACGCACCGCGACATGGGCCCGATCTCTCGCTATCTGGGCTCGCTGGTCCCGGCGGAGCAGCAGATTTGGCAAGATCCGGTGCCTGCAGTCGATCACGAATTGGTGAGCGAGCAGGACATCGCGGGTTTGAAGGCGAAGGTCTTGGCCTCTGGCCTGTCAATCTCGCAATTGGTGACAACAGCCTGGGCTTCGGCAGTTACTTTCCGCGGCAGCGACAAGCGCGGCGGTGCTAACGGTGCGCGCATTCGCCTGGCACCGCAAAAGGACTGGGCCGTCAACCAACCGGCCGAATTGGCCACGGTGCTGCAGGCTCTGGAAGCGATCCAGGCAGACTTCAACGGCGCTCAGTCGGGCGGCAAGAAGATCTCGCTGGCTGACTTGATCGTGCTGGCCGGCGGTGCTGCGGTTGAAGCGGCTGCAACCCAGGGCGGCCACACGGTGACCGTTGCCTTCGCACCGGGTCGCACCGATGCCACGCAAGAGAACACCGATGTGAACTCCTTCGCCGTGTTGGAGCCGGTCTCGGATGGCTTCCGCAACTATCACCACAAAGACCTGGCGAACTCGCCTGCTGAGCTGTTGCTGGACCGCGCCAATCTGTTGACGCTGACCGCTCCCGAAATGACGGTGCTGGTCGGCGGCATGCGCAGCTTGAATGCCAATGTCGGCCAAGCCCAGCACGGTGTCTTCACCAGCCGTCCCGGCACTTTGAGCAACGACTTCTTCGTCAACCTGCTCGACATGGGCACCAAGTGGCAGAAGTCGGCCACGGCGGCCGGCGTGATGGAAGGTCGTGACGCGACCGGTGCCATCAAGTGGACAGGCACCGTGGTGGATCTGGTCTTCGGTTCCAACTCCCAGCTCCGCGCCCTTGCCGAAGTTTATGCATCCAGCGACGCGCAAGCCTCGTTTGTGCAGGACTTTGCAGCGGCCTGGAGCAAGGTGATGAACGCAGATCGTTTCGACTTGGCTTGAGAGGCTGAGAACTTTTTACTGCGCAGCCGCCATGCGTCGTTGGCCGAATGCTCGGAATCCTCACGTACCTGAAGTACGTTCCGGTTCCTGTGCTTCATCCGCCTAGCCTGACAGCCGCTCGCTACAAAAGTCCTTACCCTCTGAG
>JBIIVZ010000416.1:0-3135 GCA_044339175.1 Roseateles sp. | reverse complement strand
GATGCGGTGTTGCAGCGCGTAGCCCAGGCTGGCCATGCGTTTGCTGAAGGCGGAGCGGTTGCCGCGATTCGGGTCAACAATCAGCACCTCGCCGCTGGGCATGGCGTGGCGGGCGATGAAGTCGGGCAGGCGGCCAATGTCGTCGCGCTCGTACAGCACGTCGCTGCCGATGATCAGGTCGAAACGGCCTTGCACGCGTGGGCGGTGCCGGCCCGCCGGGGCTTGCAAGGCTTCGGGCGTCCAGTCGCCGTGGCAGTAGCGCAGCGGTGGCAGGTCGTTGAGGCGCAGGTTTTCCAGCAGAAAGCTGCCGGCCAGCGGGTGGCAGTCGCTGGCGGTGACGAGGGCACCGCGCCGGTGGCTGACCAAGCTGGCCAGGCCCAGGCCGCAGCCGATTTCCAGAATCGTCTCGTCCTCCAACAGTGGCCGCAGCGCCATCGCCTCGGCCAGATGCAGGGCGGACGGCCACAGCATGCCGAACAAGGGCCAGTGCGCCGATGAAATGCCCAGTGCAGCCGCCTCACCCAGCGGGTCGGAGAATTGCTGGCGGTCCAGCAGCGAGCGGATCTGCAAGCTGGCGGCACCCTCGATGCTGATGCACTCTTGCTTGAAAAGTAACTGACCCGGCATGAGCACCCTTTTTCAGCGCCGTCCGCGCGTCTGCCAGAGCGGCTTCTTGCCCTTCAGGTGGCGTTCGATGCCGTCGTTCAAGCGGCTGCGCAGGTCCACCACGGCGGGCACTTGGCCGTAGATGCCGGGGAAGCGCAGGTCCAGCCACAGCCACAGCGTGCAAGAGCGCAGCGCTTGCTCCATGCGGTCCAGGCGGCTGTGCTCGTCCACATCCTGCAAGAACCAGGGCGAACCGGCGTTGCCGCTGATGGCATGACGGTGCGTCCATTCCAGGAACTCCTGCACCTGCGCATCGGTGCGGGTGTCGACCGGGGCCTGCGCGTAGATGAAGCGCTGCTTCAGCGACAGGCTGCCGGCCGAGCGGTCCAGCTCCTCGGCCAGTTCCAGCATCTGCTCCAGCTCGGCCACCTCGAAATGCGCGTCGTCCAGCAGCAGTTGATCCATGAAGACATCGAGCACCGCGCGCAGTTTGTTCAAGTCGAGCCGCGTCGCAATGGTGGTGATGTGCCACCAGTTCGGTGCCACGGCCGCCTTGAATTCGCGCGGCGCTTTGGGCGTTTTCGGCAGCAAGTCTTTCAAGGTGCGGGCGGCGGCCGGTTCGGCCTCGCGCAGCACGCCGACAAAGCCCTCGTCATGCATGCCGTAACGTCCGGCCCGGCCGGCGATCTGGTGCACCTCGGACACCGTCAATTGCCGGTCGGCCTGGCCGTCGAACTTGGTCATGGTGCTGAACAGCACGCGCCGGATCGGCAGGTTCAGCCCCATGCCGATCGCGTCGGTGGCGACCAGAATATGCGTGGCACCTTGGGCAAAACGCTCAGCCTCGCGACGCCGCACCTCGGGCGGCAGCGCGCCGTAAATCACCGACACCGGGTGACCGGCAGCCGCGATCTGGTCGCGCAGCATCAGCACCTCGCGGCGGCTGAAGGCCACCACAGCGTCGCCATGCTTGAGCGCCGCAATCGGCACCGGCGCGGCCAGCAGTTGCACCTCTTGCTTGCGCTCGAAATGGCGCACCGTGCAGCGCTCGCCGCACAGGCCCAGCAGGTTCTCGATGGCCGGCGCGGCGTAGGCCGAGCAGATGATGATCAGCTCATTCGCCGGCACCGCCACGATCGCTTGCGTCCAGGCCCAGCCCCGGTAAAGGTCGAAGAGCATTTGCGCTTCGTCGATCACCGCCACGTCGATCGGCTTGGTGGTATTGACCATTTCGATCGTGCTCGACACCACGCGGGCGTCTTCGGCCGGCACGTTTTCCTCGCCGGTCAGCAGCGAGCAGGCCACGCCACGGCCGACCAGCCGGTCCCGACCTTCCAGCGCCAGCAAGCGCAGCGGGGCCAGGTAAGCGCCGTTGTGCGCGGTGGCCAGGCGCTCAAAAGCCGCGTGCGTTTTGCCGCTGTTGGGCGGACCGACGAACAGCGTGACCGTGCGTTGCAGCCGCCGGGCCGCGTCGAATGTGTCCGGGTAGCCCTGAAAAGCCAGCTCGTCGTTGAGCCCGGCCAGCGTGTCCAGCTCGGCCACGCGGTGCTCCCAGCGGTCTTGCGCACGGGTGCAAGCGGCCAGCAGCAGCGGCAGCGCTTGCGGCGTGGCGCATTCCGCTTGCAGGCGCGGCAGCAGCGATTCCAAGTGTTCGGGGTGGCCCGATTCACTGCGCGCCAACAGCGCTTCCAGATGCGCCAGCAGCTCGGCCGCAGCGGCATAGGCCGGCACCGCGCCGATGGCAGCTTGCAACGCCGGCAACTCGCCGCTGCGATAAAACTCCCAGACGGCGTCCACTTGCGCGGGGCCGAGTGCGACGCGGAAGGCGACCGGGATCTGCCAGCCCGGCTCGGGCAAGCTCAGCACTTGGCTGCACAAACGCGTCCAGCCCAGGCCTAGCCGCGCCAGGCCCAGCGACTCTAGTTGCGCACCGCGTTGCAGCATCAAGGCCCGCACGGTCGGCGCAATGCCGACGGTGTCGAGGTGGCGCAGCGCGGCGGCCATCAGGTCGGGCGCAATCCAGCGGCTCGGCCGGGCACCGGCCACGGCCTTTTGCAGCAGGATCAAGCCCTGCTGATCGAGCTGCTCGTCCTTGGTGTGTTCACCGGCAAATTCGGCCGGCGTGATCACTTGTGGCAGCTGGTAGGCCGCTTGGCGGATGCGCAGCAACTGCTCCGGCCCGATGTCGGCCGGTAAGCGGCTGTGATGGCGGGCAAACGGCAGGTTGGCGGTTTGCGGATGCTGCTTGGCAGCGGGCGTCGAGGGCGGCGTTCGTGGCTGATTCAGCGGTTGATTCGCAGGCGATTCATTCGACGCGGGCGATGACGAGGGCGCTGTGGCGCTGGGTGGGTTGGTATTTGGCACCGGGGGAGTTAACCACAGGTTCGGGCCGCGCCGAAAAACCCGCAAAGCCCCAAAAGCCCGAATAGCCCGAATAGCCCGGCGTTGCCTTGTTGTTAGGGATACGTGCGGCTGCGGGAACTGCAGACACTCAGGCGCGGCGGCTGCCCGTCGGAGCGCGATTCCCTG
>JBIIVZ010000125.1:0-6458 GCA_044339175.1 Roseateles sp. | reverse complement strand
CAACGGCGAGCCAGCGGTGCCCATCGACCAAGTGGAAGGCTCCAGCACGCGGGACGAGTTTTATGCCAAGTTCACCGGCAAGTCGGCAGCGCAAATGAAGGCGCATTGGTCAAAGATCATCTTTACCGGCCGCGGCCAGCCGCCGAAAGAACTCCCCAGCGCCGAGGTCAAGAAACAGTTGGCCGCCAACCCGAATGCGATTGCCTATATCGAGAAGCATATGGTCGACGCCACGGTGCGGGTTGTGAACTGAGCGCACATGGAGTCTCTGCTCATGAGCCCTTGCAGCCCTGGTCTGACTGACCGGCTGTGCCGATGAGCGTGCCACTGTCTGCCTCCCGGTGGGGCCGTGGCTTCACCCAACTGGCGCAGGGCTGCAGCGCGCTGCCCCGGGCCGTCGGGGCTCATATGGCGTTCCCGGCCTTCGCGCTGGTGTTCCTCGCCGTGCTGTGGGCGGCGACCTTGCACTTCATCGACACCGAACGAGTCCGCGCCGCGCAGGTTTCCGCCGTACTCAGTCAGGAAATGGCCGACACCTACGAGGCGCAAGTCGTGCGGGCACTGCACGACATTGATCAGACGCTGAAGTTCATCCAATACGCCTATGAACAAAAAGGCCAAATGGCCGTTCTGGACGACCTGAAGACCCGCACGCTGCTGCTGCCCGACCGGCTCTTCACCATCAGCATCATGGACCGCCAGGGCTCGGCTGTTGCCAGCACCCGCCAGGGCGGCAGCGCCGACCCGACCGCGCTGGCCTTCTTCAGCGGGCCGGCGCACAACGACAGGATCTGGGTCAGCCCGCCCCTGCCCGACCCGATCACGGGCGAGCCGATGCTGAAGTTCAGCCGCAGCATGCGGGCGGCCGATGGCGCATTTGCCGATGTCATCACCGTCTCGGTGGCGGCGGCCTATTTCGTCAGCAATTACGAGGCGTCGAAAATGGGCGAGCAAGGCGTGATCGGCCTGCTGGGAACGGATGGGGTGTTCCGCTCGCTGCGCGTTGGTGAAGTGATCAGCTCCGGCAAAACGGTCGATTACGAGGCCGCCGTGGCGGCGGTCGACGATTTGAGCAATCCCAGTCCGCAAGCGCCCGTCGCCTGGGACGGCGTGCGCCGCTTCACCAGCGCGCGCAAGCTCTACGACTTCCCGCTGGCCGTTGTGGTCGCCCTCTCGGAAGATGAACAATCGGCCGCTTATTCACGGCGGGCGCGCACCTACCTCGCTTGGGCTTCGGCTGGCAGTGTGCTGCTGATCCTGCTGGGTGCGGCCTTGTGGCGCATGAGCTGGCAGATCGAAAAAGGCCGGCGCAATGAAATTGCCGAGCGCCAACGCTCGGAACAACAACTGCGCATCGCGGCGACGGCCTTCGAAGCCCAGGATGCGATGCTGATCGTCAATGACAGGCAACAAATTTTGCAAGTGAACCGTGCTTTTACGGCGGATACCGGCCACACGGCGGACGACCTCGTCGGCCACGACACGCGCGCTTTGCAATGCTTCAAACACGACGCTGATTTTTACCGGGCGATGTGGCGATGCGTCAAACACCAGGGCACGTGGCAGGGGGAAATCTGGCAGCGCCACAGCGATGGCGTGGCCTATCTGAAATGGCTGAGCATCTCGGCAGTCAAAGACAAAGCGGGTCGGGTCAGCCACTACGTCAGCTCGCAAAGCGACATCACGCAGCGAAAGCTGGCGGAGCAGCGCATCCACGAGCTGGCCTTTTTTGATTCACTCACCCGACTGCCGAACCGGCTGCTGCTGCTGGAGCGGCTCGACAAGCTGCAGCTCAACAGCGCTGCCGAAGGACAATATGCAGCGCTGTTGAGCATCAACCTGGACAACTTCAAGACGCTCAACGACACCTTGGGGCGTGATGTCGGCGACCTGCTGCTGGGCAAAGTGGCACTGCGGCTGCAGTCTTGTCTCCCCGAAGATCACTTTGTGGCCAGACTGGGCGGTGATGAGTTCGGCGTGCTGCTCACCGGACTTGGCTGCGAGCAGGCGCTGGCCAGAGCTCAAAGCGATCGGCTCAGCCAGCACATCCTCACGACGCTGGGCAAAAATTACAGCCTCAAATTGCTACGCCGCGCCAGCACCGCGAGCATTGGCGTGACGCTGTTTCTGGACCCTCACGCTTCAGCCAATGCGCTGATGAAACAAGCCAACCTCGCCATGTACCAGGCCAAGGAAGGCGGGCGCAACAATATCCGCTTCTTTGACCCCGCCATGGAAGCGGCTGTGATGAGTCGTGCCGCGCTGGAGGCCGATTTACGCCAAGCCTTGCTGGAACAACAGTTCTTGCTGCATTACCAAGCGCAAGTGCGGGGTGACGGGCAGATCACGGGCGCGGAAGTGCTGGTGCGCTGGTTGCACCCGCAGCGCGGCATGGTTTCACCGGCCGATTTCATCCCGCTGGCCGAAGAAACCGGGCTGATTCTGCCGCTCGGCCATTGGGTGCTGGACACCGCATGCGCCCAGTTGGCGCAATGGGCGGGCCAGCCTGGCCTGGATCATCTGACGATTGCGGTGAATGTCAGTGCGCGGCAATTTCACCAGACCGATTTTCTTGAGCAGGTGCTGGCTGTGCTGGCGCGCACCGGTGCCCGGCCCGAGCGGCTGAAGCTGGAGCTGACCGAAAGCATGCTGGTGGCCGACATGGCGCAAGTGATCGAAAAAATGCACGCGCTGAAGGCCCACGGCATCGGCTTCTCGCTCGATGACTTCGGCACCGGCTTTTCGTCGCTGTCCTACTTGAAATTGCTGCCGCTGGACCAGTTGAAAATTGACCAGGCCTTTGTTCGCGACGTGCTGAACAACCCGAGCGACGCCGCCATCGTCAAGGTCATCATCGGGCTGGCCCAGGCGCTTGACTTGGCCGTCATCGCGGAGGGCGTCGAAACGCAGCAGCAGCGGGACTTTCTGGCCTCGGTCGGTTGCACGGCCTGCCAGGGCTACTTTTTCAGCCGGCCGCTGGCACTGGCCGGCTTCGAAGCGTTTGCGCGCCAACAAAGGCTGGCCTGCCCGTTGGCGGCTTGATGCTCAGCGCTCGCTGACGTCCTCGGCCGCGTCGGCCGCATCGGCCAGACCGGCAACTTCTGCAGCCTCTGGCGCGCGCACCACGGTCACCGGCACCGTGCTGTTCTGCAGTATTGCGGTAGCCACCGAGCCCAAGGCGGAGTCGCTCTCGCCGACACCGCAAGCGCCCATCACCACCGCCGTGCAGCCGTAGTTTTCAAGCAGCTCCAGCAACAGATTGGCCGGGTCGCCGCCGGCCACTTCGCTCTCGTAGTGCAGCCCGGCAGCCTCCAGCAGCGCCTCCGCCGGAGCCAGCAGGTCGGCACCGGCCGCACCGCGCACGCGCTCGATCACCTCGGCGTCATGCGCCACGACCAGCTCGTACAGCGACGCCGGCTCCTGCACATTCACCAGCACAAAACTGGCCTGCAGGCCGGCCTGCGTCAAACGCAGCGCATGCTGCACGGCCGCAAAAGCGGCGGGGGAACCATCTATGGGTAACAAAATCTTCATGCGCACTCTCCGGTGGTGGAAGGGGACAGACCGCCGCCCCGCTGGCTTCCACCATAGCATCCCCGTTGCGACGCCAAGCGGCTGCTGGCCTGACTTTCAGCAGGCCAAAGCGCTGCTGCTACCCTGAATAGGTGTCTTTTCAGGAGTTGCAATGAGTTTGAATCGCCCTTCGAGTTTTGCCCTGAGCCTGGCCTTGGTCGCGGCGGCCAGCGTCGCCCAGGCGGTCACCCCCCCAGCCACGCCGCCGCTGGCGATCAAGCCGCTGGCGGCAGCAGTCAAGGCGCTGACCAGCGTCCACTCGGTCGAAGGCATCACCGAATATCGCCTGCCCAATGGCCTGCAAGTGCTGCTGGTGCCGGACGCCTCCAAGCCCAGCACCACGGTCAACGTGACCTACCGCGTCGGCTCCAAGGAGGAGAACTACGGTGAAACCGGCATGGCTCATTTGCTGGAGCATTTGATCTTCAAGGGCACGCCGACGCACAAGAACGTTTGGGCCGAATTCTCCAAGCGCGGCCTGCGCGCCAACGGCTCCACTTGGCTGGACCGCACCAATTACTTCGCCAGCTTTGCCGCCAACGACGCCAACCTGAAGTGGTATCTGGCTTGGCAGGCCGACGCGATGGTGAACAGCTTCATCGCCCGCCGCGACCTCGATACCGAGATGACCGTCGTGCGCAATGAAATGGAGATGGGCGAGAACAACCCCAGCAGCATCGTCTTTGAACGCACGATGGCCGCCATGTACCAGTGGCACAACTACGGCAAAAGCACGATTGGCGCGCGCGCCGATGTCGAAAACGTCGACATCCCCCGCCTGCAGGCTTTCTACCGCATGTATTACCAGCCGGACAACGCCACGTTGATCGTTTCCGGCAAGTTCGAGCCTGCCCAAGTGTTGGCCTGGGTGCAGCAAAGCTTCGGTGCCATCCCCAAACCCAAGCGCAAGCTGACGACGCAATACACGCTGGACCCGGTGCAGGACGGTGAACGCGCAGTCACCGTGCGGCGCAGCGGCGGCGTGGCCTCGGTCACCGCCGGCTACCACGTGCCGCCGGGCCCACACCCCGATTACGCCGCCATCGACCTGCTCAACCTGGTGCTGACCGAGCCACCGGCCGGGCGCTTGCACAAGCAGCTGGTCGAGACCTCCAAGCTGGCCTCGTCGGTCAGCGGCTTTGCGGCCGGCTTGGCCGATCCGGGCTTCACGATGCTGGCGGCCGACTTGGCCCCGAATGCCTCGCTGGACGACTTGAGCCGCGAGATGCTGGCCGTCATCGAAGGCCTGGCCGCCCAGCCGATCACCGCCGACGAACTGAAGCGCGCGCAGCAGCGCTGGCTGAACCGCTGGGAGCAGCAGTTTGCCGACCCGGAGCAGGTCGGCATTGCGCTGTCCGAGACGGTCAGCCAGGGCGACTGGCGAGTCTTTTTCCAACTGCGCGACCGCATCAAATCGCTGAAACTGGAGGACCTGCAGCGGGTCGCCAACGAGCGCCTGATCGCCTCCAACCGCACGCTGACGCAATACATCCCGACCGACAAACCGCTGCGCGCGCCGAGCCCGGCGCGGATCGATGTGGCTGAACAATTGAAGAGCTTTGTGCCGGCCGCGGCGGCCGCACAAGTGGCCGCTTTTGAAGCCACACCCGCCAACATCGACCGCCTGACGCAGACCAGCCAGCTCGCCAACGGCATGCAGCTGGCCTTGCTGCCCAAGCCGAGCCGGGGCGAAGCGGTGCAGAGCTTCATCACCTTGCGCTGGGGTGATGCGCCCAGCCTGCGCGGCCAAGTGGCGGTGGGCCAAATGGTGGCGGCCTTGCTGGACAAGGGCACGGCCACGCTGGACCGCCAACAGTTGCGTGACCGGCTTGACGCGCTGAAGGTGGAGTTGCAAGTGATGGGCGGCGTCAGCAGCGTCAGCATTGGCTGGACCACCCAGCGCGCTCATGCCGCAGAAGCGGCTGCGCTGATCGCCGACATGCTGCGCCACCCGCGCCTGGATCAGCAGGGCTTGGACGAGATCCGCGCCCAGACCTTGAGCGCCGTGCAAGCCCAGCGCGGTGAGCCGGAAGCGGTGGCGGCGAATGCGCTGGATTTGGCCTTCAACAGCCAGCCGCGCGGCGATGTGCGCCACGCCCGCACATTCGACGAAATTGCGGCCGATGTGCAGGCGGTCACCGTCGAGCAGTTGCGCGACTTTCATCAGCGCTTTTACGTGGCCAGCCACGGCCAGTTCGCGGCGGTCGGCGACTTTGATGCCGCCGCCTTGAAGCAGGCGCTGGCCGGCGCGCTGGGTGACTGGCAGAACCCGGCCAACTACCAGCGCATCGAGCGCCCCAGCATCGCCTTGGCCGGCAAGCTCAGCCTGCTGCAAACGCCGGACAAGCAAAACGCGGTGCTGAACGCCCGCATGCCGATGGCCCTGAACGACGCACATGCCGACTACGCGGCCGTCAGCCTGGCCAACTTCTTGCTCGGCAGCGGCGGTGACTCACGGCTGTGGAAGCGCATCCGCGAAACCGACGGCCTGTCCTACGGCGTCTGGTCTTATGTCGCCTGGAGCCAGCAAGACCTGAACTCGCCGTGGAACGTGGGTGCCATCTTTGCGCCGCAAAACCGCGCCAAGGTCGAGCAAGCCTTGCGCGAGGAAGTGGCGCGTGCGCTGAAAGACGGCTTCACCGCCCGCGAGCTGGCCGCCGGCAAGCAAGCGATGCTGAACGGCCGCCGCCTGGCACGCGCGCAAGACGGCGGCCTGGCCGGTTCCCTGGCCAACAACCTTTACCTCGGTCGCACCCAAGCCATCTCGCAGAAAGTGGACGACGCGCTGGCCGCGCTGACGCTGGAGCAAGTGAACGGCGCGCTGCGCAAGCACTTCAAGCTGGAGGACTTTCAGATGATCTTTGCCGGCGAGTTCAAATAATTTG
>JBIIVZ010000124.1:0-6460 GCA_044339175.1 Roseateles sp. | reverse complement strand
CTTCCGGCGCTGCGAAAGTCAAGGAAGAGCGACTTTTCTGCCGGTACCCAGGTAGGTTTCAATAACTCTGGAGTCCTTGGCGAGTTCTGTTGCCGGGCCTTCCAAACCGATTTCGCCGGTTTCCAGCACATAGCCGTAGTCGGCTATCTCCAGCGCTGCTCGAGCATTTTGTTCGATCAACAGGATGGACACCCCGGTGTCGCGCAAGCGAGCCACGATGCGAAAAACTTCTTTCACGATCAGCGGTGCCAGGCCCAAGCTGGGCTCGTCCAGCATCAAGACCTTGGGCTGTGCCATCAGGGCACGAGCAACGGCCAGCATCTGGCGCTCTCCCCCAGACAGCGTGCCCGCAAGCTGCGCTCGGCGCTCTTTTAGCCGGGGGAAGAGGGTGAAGACCCGTCCCAGTCCATCGCGCCAATCGCGCTGTCCCAAGCGCATCGGCCGATAACCACCCAGGATCAGGTTGTCCTCCACGCTCATGGTGGTGAAGAGCTCGCGCTTTTCCGGCACCAGGGCGAGACCCTTCATTACGCGCTCCTCCAGGCCTGCGGTTGAAATGTCTTCACCATCAAACAGGATCTTGCCCTTGGCGGGCAGCACGCCCATCACCGCATTCAGCAGTGTGCTCTTGCCCGCACCGTTCGGGCCGATCACCGTCACGACCGAGCCCTCGGGCAGGTGCAGATTCAGCCCGTTCAGAACTTCGGCGCGCCCATATCCGGCGTGCAGTCCCGCGACCGTCAACATATCTTTGCTCATGTGTTTTCAATGCTCCGTGCCGAGGTAGGCGGCCCGAACCGCCGGGCTCGCTTGCACATCGTCGGGTGTGCCTTCAATCAACTTGCTGCCGAACTCCATCACGACGATTCGATCGGTCAACCCCATCACAAACTCCATGTCGTGCTCGACCAGCAGCACGCTGAGGCCTTCATGCCGCAGTTGTCGCAAGACACCTGCGAGAGCCTGCTTCTCCTTGTGACGCAAGCCGGCGGCGGGCTCGTCCAGCAACAGCAGCGCCGGGTCGGTGCACAAGGCGCGTGCTATTTCCATCAAGCGTTGCGGTCCCAGCGCCAAGTTGCCCGCCAGCTCGTTGCCTTGTTCAGCCATGCCGATACGGCGTAACTGCCGTTCGGCCTCAGCGAACATCTGCTTTTCTTCTTCCCGGTCAAGGCGCAGCATTGCCCGCGCGGTGCCACTTTTGCCACGCAAATAACCGCCGAGCGCGACGTTTTCCAACACCGTCATGTCGGCAATCATCTTCACATGCTGAAAGGTCCGCGACATGCCGCGCCGCGCGATCTCCCTGGAAGCCAGGCCGCCCACCGCTTGACCTCGAAAGACCACCGTGCCGCTGCTCAGCGGCAACACGCCAGAGATCAGGTTGAAGGTGGTGGATTTGCCTGCGCCGTTGGGGCCGATCAAGCCGACGATTTCGCCGGTGCGAATTTGAAATGACACATCGTTGACCGCCAACAATCCGCCGAACTGTTTGCGTACCTTGTTCACGTCCAGCAGCAGTTCGCCCGGAATGGGCTTGATGCGAGCGCTCAGAGCTTCTGCGGCCTGCCAGTCTCGTAGGCGGGGCGGTGCTGGCCACCAGCGCGCGAACAGTGTCACCGCATAGGGCCAAAGACCCTTGGGTGCGTACTTGATGATCAAGACCAGCACGACGCCCAGCACGATGATTTCGAAATTGCCGCTGCTGCCCAAAAGAGCCGGCAATAGCTCCTTCAGTTGGTCCTCGATGATTTTGAAGACACCGGCACCTACGAAAGCGCCCCACACCGTGCCCACGCCACCAACGACAGCCATGAATAGATACTCGATGCCCATCTTCAAAGCAAATGGGCTGGGGTTGACGGTGCGCTGGAAATGCGCGAACAGCCAGCCGGAGACCGACGCCAGCAGCGCCGCCAGAACGAAGATGATGACTTTGTAGCGGAACGTCGACACACCCATGGCCTCGGCCATGGTGGATGCCCCGCCCAGCGCTCGAATGGCACGCCCTGGTCGCGAATCCAGCAGATTGCGCACGCCCAACGCGGCCAGAACGGCGATCAGCCAGATCAGGTAATAAATGGCGCGCCCGTCCTGCAGGCTCCAGCCAAAAAAGTGCAACGGCGGCACCCCCAAAATGCCGTCATATTTCCCGAGGAACTCCATGTTCGCCATCGTGTAATTCAGGCTCAAGGCCCAAGCGATGGTGGCCAACGGCAGGTAATGCCCAGACATCCGCAAAGTCAAAAAGGCCAACAACAAAGCGACTCCAGCCGTGATGGACAAGCCGGCGAGCAAGCCTAGCCACGGCGAAAGCTCGTAATGCGTGCTCAACAAGGCAGTGGAGTAGGCACCCAGGCCGACGAACGCGGCTTGACCGAAGGAGGTCAAGCCTCCAACGCCGGTCAGCAGCACCAGCCCCAAGCTGACCAGGGCAAACATGCCGATGTAGTTGAGTTGAGTGATCCAGAACTCGGGTACTGGCAGCAGCGGCAGTGCAAACAGCAAAGCCAAGCCCAGCAGAGGTAGAAGTTTGCGCATGTTCATTTTCTGGCGGGTTCAATGTTCTTCTGTATGCGGATCGCGCATCGAGCGCCATAACAAGACCGGCAGGATGAAGGTGAAGACGATGACTTCTTTGAAGGCGCTGGCCCAGAAGCTGCTGAACGACTCCAGCAGACCGACCAGCACAGCGCCAAGCGCAGCGCCGGGGTAGCTGGCCAAACCGCCAAATACGGCCGCAACGAAGCCTTTGAGCCCAATCAAGAAGCCGCTGTCGTAGAAAATCGTGGTTGTCGGGCTGATCAGTACGCCAGACAACGCACCAATAAAAGCGGCCAATCCGAACGAAAGCTTGCCCGCTGAGGTGCTGGAAATACCCATCAAGCGAGCACCGAGCCGATTGACTGCAGTAGCTCGCAGTGCCTTGCCGTACAAGCTACGTTCAAAAAATAGCCACAGCACCACAATCAAGGCTATCGAGGTCATCAAAATGATCAAGGTCTGACCTGAAATCAACAAGGGCCCAAGCGTGAAGCTGGCATCCCAGAAGCTCGGGTTGCGCGAGCCCTCGGCCCCAAAGAACAACAAGCCAAAGCCGGTCAGCGCAAAATGCACGCCCACCGAAACGATCAACAGCACCAGCACCGAGGCGTCCGCGAGCGACTGGTAAGCCAAGCGGTAAATCAGTGGTCCCATGGCAGTGACGATGGCGAGTGTCAGCAGTACTTGCATGACCAGTGGAAATTGTTGTGGCGCGGCCCACAAGGCGAGCAGTCCAATGCCGATGGGCGGGGCAGCTGCCCGCAGCACCGCTGCGACCAGGCGACCCAACGGCTTGTTTTCGCGGAGGCCGGCCACCAGATCCAGCACCGCGACCAGCACAGCCATTGCCAACAAAAAGGCCACCGTGCCCGGCGTCTTGCCAAGCTGCAAGCCCGCCAGAGTCAGCGCACCAAAAGCGACAAAATCGCCTTGAGGGATAAAAATCACTCGCGTTACGACGAAGACAAGCACGGTGGCCAGAGCCAGCAGGGCGTAAATCGATCCGTTGGTGAGGCCATCAAGCATCAAGATGCTGGCAATTGAAAAATCCATGGCGGGGCATTGCTCCAAAACGGTCACGTTGCTTGCCACTCTAATCAAAACTGTCAAAAATACCCTCAGTACAGCGCCGCATTGACAAAGTGAATAAATTTCGTCCGACCAGTCGGTCGAGAGTGTTTTGGCGTTGCGGCCGGCTTTGAAGTGCCCTTCTCGGTGCCCTAAGCGATGCTCCTCGCAGCGCACTATGCTGCAGGGCCGCAGACTCCTTCACATCGCCATGCCCGGACTTGCCCCTTTGCTTGAACTGGACGGTCCGCTCGCGCGCATCACTTTGCGCCGTGCTCGTCTGGCAAACCGCCTGGAACTTGGCGATCTGCAAACCTTGCGCGATCAACTCGATCAGATCAACCAGCGAGAAGAAGTGCGGGTGCTGCTATTGGCAGGGGAGGGGCGACACTTCTGCAGCGGCTTCAACATCACGGCGGTACCGGGTGTAGATGCTGCCGGCTTGTTCGAGCAATTGGCCAATGCTTGGGAGGCCGCGAGACCCATCACGATTGCGAAAATTCAGGGTGGCGTGTACGGCGGAGCCACTGATTTAGCACTGGCTTGCGATTTTCGTCTTGGCGTGACCGCTTGCGAAATGTTCGTTCCCGCTGCCCGCTTGGGCCTGCACTTCTACCAGGGCGGCCTGGAGCGCTATGTCACGCGGCTCGGCTTGTCGTGGGCGAAGCGTATTTTGCTGGCTGGGCAAACACTGGCCGCCGAAGACATGCTGAGCAGCGGTTTCCTGGACCAGCTGCTGCCTGATTCTGCGGCGCTTGAGTTGGCTGGTGATGAGCTTGCCGAGCGCTTGCTGGCCATGGCACCGCTGGCATTGCTCGGTATGAAAAAGCACTTGAATGCGTTTGCGCGTGGTGCGCTGGACGTCCCAGCTTTGCTCAGCGATATCGCCGTCGCAAGCGCTTCGCAAGACTTGGCAGAAGGCGTTGCTGCTTGGCGGGAGAAGCGCGTGCCGCACTTCACCGGGCGCTGAACTTGTGAATGCTGGGGCGAAATCGAGCTGAATTTCAGAGCTATTCAGGGAATCTACTCCCTCGCTGGCGAGGCTAAATGGCGCGCGGATTAGGTGGGCTGCGTCAGATAGTGGAAAATAGCGACGCTAGCATTGGCTTGCTGCGGGGATTGAACTGAATCCTAGTGGCCAGGAGTGCTGGCTTTCTCCAACTCAATATCAGGACCGACGTGGCCAAGGACAGTACTAAAACGACCATCGAAGCTGACGGTCTGCGCTACCGATCTAAAGCACCGGGTTCGCCATTCGCGGCGACCTCATCTTTTGGTGCCGCAACCATGTCGTGCTTTTTGTGCGGTAAGCACCGCCCGCGCGCCATGCTCAAGTCCAAGAAACTTTTGGGCAAATCTCAACCAGTCTGTTCGCCGTCCTGCAAGGAACTCGACGCGCAGATGACCAAGGCTTGAGTGCTGGCTCCAGCCCCCTCGGGGGCTGGGTGCCGCAACTGTTCAGGCCAGCCTGAAGCAACGGCCGCAAACCGCGCGATACCGGGCATTTCCACCAATTTCGACTTGTTCACCCGCCGTGACTTTGCGGTTGTGACCATCGACGCGCATATTCATTGTGGCTTTGCGGCCACAATCGCAAATGGTCTTCATTTCGTCCATCTCATCGGCTAACGCCAACAGAGTGGCCGAGCCTGGGAACAGCTCTCCCAGAAAATCCGTACGCAAGCCGTAACAGATGACGGGCAAATTTTGCATGTGAGCCAGCTCATGCAAGGCCCAGACCTGAGCCTTGAGCAAAAACTGCGCCTCGTCGATCAAGATGCAAGCAACCCCCGCTTGCGCCGCATTGAGTGCCAGAAAATCTGTCTCGGGCTCGAACAACTCGGCCTCGCGTTGAGGCCCCAAGCGTGAAGTGATCATCCCGCTGCCGTATCGCTTGTCCAGCTTGGCTGTGAACAAGCGCACGTGATGACCTCTCTCCTCATAGTTGTGTGCCACTTGCAGAAGCGCGGTGGATTTGCCTGCGTTCATTGCCGCGTAGCGAAAAAACAATTTAGCCATGACGATTCAAATGGGTCTGAGAGTGCCGGCGGGCAGCGAAGCAAACGAGTCTCCGAGGGTGTGCCTGCGGGTCGGGCGAGGGGGGCGCTGAAAAAAGACAGTGCGAATTGTGCGGCCAAAGGACGCTACCAAGCCGCCGATCACCATGCGCCAAGGATTGATTCAAGGTTCGATCGCTTGAATTTGGCGATCGGCAAGCATCGCCACCCCCACGTTTCAGGGGTGCAGGTGGGCGGATATGTGACAGAACCTGGGGCAAGCGAGATAGCCAAGGACATCAAGCCGCACCTAATATTCAAGTGAGGGATTTGAGATTAGTCAAAGCTATCCGGGCCTATCGCGCCCCTCGCGCGCTGGGTCGGTACCGCCAACCAGTCACAGCAATGACCAAAGACACCTACACCAGCGTCAGCGATAACGGTTTGCGCTATGAGTCCAAGCTCGGGGGCTCACCATTTTTAGGCAGTGGGCATACACGCTCCTGTTTCAAATGTGGCAAGCACCGCACGCCGAGCAATTTGCAATCAAAGCGGGTTCTTGGGCGAACCGAGGTCGTTTGCAAACCTGGCTGTGCCAAACCAAAAGAGGCAGACTGACGCGGGGCGGTCGTAGTCCTCCCACGACTTAGCCCGCGCGATCGGGCTTGCCGGTGCAGCCGGTATTCGCAGTGCGGTACTCGAATGAGGCAGATGCGGCTAAATCTGCACTCAGGCCGCTAAGTCGGTCCGTTGTTCGTTGACGCCGGCCAGGCGGAGCTGAATAACCGTGGGGTACCCTGACCCAATTGCTTTGCTTGCAGGTGGATCTGTGCGCTCGCAAGTGCACCCGCACC
>JBIIVZ010000123.1:0-6471 GCA_044339175.1 Roseateles sp. | reverse complement strand
ACCAATGGCCGCACACGGCCAGGAATCTGAGTCTGAGTCTGAGTCTGAGTTTGGGTGGTGATGGTCACCGGCGCTGCAACCGCAGGAGGTGCAGCAACAGCAACAACCGGTGCGCCCAGCGCAGCGGGCTTCGCCACCGCCCGATCAGGCAAGGGCTTGGCTGTCACCGGTGTCACCGGGTCCTTGCCGTCGAACAAGTGGAAATGCTCGCACAGCGACTTCACGGTCGACCAGGCCGCCATGTGCGACGCTGGCCGGGCGTTGAAAAGAAAATTCAGACTGACGCGGGTCAGACGGGCGGTGTTGTCGCTGCGCTCGGCGTTGCGGCCGAACCAGAACAGGTTCTCGGCCGCGCGGCTCGACACATGGGTGTCGTCGCGGACCAGATCGGCCGAGGTGGTGGTGCGGGTCAGCGGTTTGTGCGCCTCCACCGGCACATCGGCGCGCGCCTGCACCCAGGTGTCCTGGCTGCCGCCGCCGCGCTGCATGGCGATGATGCGGGTGTCGGGGCCGGTGGCCACACGCGCCAAGCCGCCCGGCATCACCACAAAACCGTCCGCTGTGGCGCAGGCATACACACGCAAACCCATCGCGCTGCCGCCCAGGCCGATCGGTGCCTCGCGCCGCCAGACCGGCACTTGGGACAGCTGCACCAATTCTTGCGCCACAAAGTTGGCCGGACGGGCCCGCATCTTGGCAATGAAGGCGGTGCGTGCAGCGCCGGCAAGATCACGGCCAAACACAGTGAACTGGCCGCCCTGCTTGAAGCTGGGCTTGATGACCAGGCGGTCCAATTTGGCAATCACCTGCTCCAACGCGGCCGGCTCCCCGCACCACCAGGTCGCCACCGACGGCATCTTCAGCGGTGCGCCCAGCATGCGCTCGGCCAAGGCGGGCAAGTAGCCGAGCAAGGCCCCCGACTCCAGCAAATTGGAGCCCAAGCTGTTGGCCACCAGCACATTGCCACGGCGTGCCGCTTCGGTCAGCCCGGCCACGCCCAGGGCCGAATCGGTGCGCAACTCCAGCGGGTCGCAATAGTCGTCATCGACACGCCGCAAGATCACATGCACGCGTTGCAGGCCGGACAGCGTCTTGTGCCAGACCAGCCCGTTGCGCACCGTCAGGTCGCTGCCCTCGACCAGCGGCAAGCCCAGGTGGCGGGCCAGATAGGCCTGCTCGTAATAGGTTTCGTTGTAAGTGCCGGGCGTCAGCAGCACGACCAGCGGCGGCTCGCCCGGACGCAAGGGCACACCGCCGCTGGTGGAGACCTGATGGCCCCACTGGTTGAGGCTGTCGCGCATGGTCTCGAAAAAGCCGCTCAGCGGCTGCACATTCAGGTCGCGCAGCATGTCGGGGAAGGTGCGCGCGATGACGGCACGGTTCTCCAGCGCATAGCCGGCACCGCTGGGCGCTTGGGTGCGATCGGACACCACCCACCAGCGCCCGCTCGGCGCGCGGGCCAGGTCGACCGCGTAAAAGTGCAGCGCAATGCCGTCGCGGTGGCGGATGCCGTGGCAGGGGCGCAAGAAGCCGGAATTGCCATGGATCAGCGTCGGCGGCAACAGCCCCTGCTGCAGCAGCGTCTGCTCGCCGTACACATCGAGCAGGATCTGATTCAGCAAGGTGGCGCGCTGGCATACCGCAGCCTCGATGCCGGCCCACTCCTGCGCCGGCAGGATCAGCGGCATCACATTCAAGTCCCAGGGCCGCTGCATGCCCTTGGCATCGCTGTAGACGTTGTAGGTGACGCCGTTTTCGCGCACCTGGCGCTGCACCGCTTCGTCGCGGTCCCGCATGACGGCAGGTGCCTCGCGCGCCAGCGCCATCAACATGGCCTGCCAATGCGGCCGGGGCTGCCCGGACGCATCCAGCATTTCATCAAAGCGATCAGTGGCTGCGGGATAGCTGGCGAGTAGTCGAGCAGGCACGGTCGGAACTCTTGTTCGGGGGTGAAGGGTCGACGATTATCTGCGCTCCGCTTGGGCTTGTGCGGCAGGCGGCGGTCACAGGCCGGCCGGGGCCCGCAATTGGGGCCCCATTCATGCGTTAGTTCACATCGGCTGCCAGCGCAGATCCAGCGTCATCGGGAAGCTCGGATTCAAGTCTTCCTTGAACACCTGCATCGGGCCGGGCGTGTGGCCATGTGGCCAGAAGCGCGCAAAGCGGCGCGCCTCGGCCGCGTTGGCGTTGACCGGTGAATGGGCCTCGCTGCGACCGCCCGGGTGGACGACGTGATAGGTGCAGCCGCCAATCGCACGGCCGCTCCAGGTGTCGACCAGGTCAAAGGTCAGCGGTGCCTGGATCGCAATCGTCGGGTGTAGCGCTGACCACGGGCTCCAGGCGCGGAAACGCACGCCGGCCACGTATTCGCCCGGAATGCCGGTCGGGTGCAGCGGCAACCTGCGGCCGTTGCAGGTGATCACATGGCGGCCATCGGTCAGGCCGCGCACCAGCATCTGCATGCGCTCGACCGAGGAGTCGACGTAGCGGGCGGTGCCGCCTGCGGCCATTTCCTCGCCCAGCACATTCCAGGGCTCGATCGCCTGGCGCAGCTCCATCTCCACACCCTCGTAGACGACGGTGCCGAAACGGGGGAAGCGGAACTCGATGAAGGGGTCGAACCAGTGGTCCTCGAACGGATAGCCGGCGGCACGCAGGTCGCGGGCCACGTCGCGCATGTCTTGCGCCACAAAGTGCGGCAGCATCCAGCGGTCATGCAGGGCCGTGCCCCAGTGCACCAACTTGGCGGAATAAGGCTGTTGCCAGAAGCGCGCCACCAGCGCGCGCAGCAGCAGCATCTGCAGCAAGCTCATGCGCTCATGCGGCGGCATCTCGAAGGCGCGGAACTCGACCAGCCCGAGCCGGCCGGTCGGGCCGTCGGGTGAGTACAGCTTGTCGATCGAGAATTCCGAGCGGTGCGTGTTGCCGGTCAAGTCCACCAGCAGGTTGCGCAGCAAGCGGTCGACCATCCAGGGTTTGTCGCCCGGCATCATCGTCGGCAAGACCTTGTCCATCTGCTGGAAGGCAATCGCCAACTCGTACAGGTTATCGTCACGCGCTTCGTCGACGCGCGGTGCCTGGCTGGTCGGGCCGATGAAGGTGCCGGAGAACAAATAGGACAGCGCCGGATGGTTCTGCCAATAGGTGATCAGGCTCTTCAGCAGGTCGGGCCGGCGCAGCATCGGGCTGTCCTCGGCAGTGGCGCCGCCCAGCGTGGCGTGGTTGCCGCCGCCCGTTCCCGTGTGGCGGCCGTCGACCATGAACTTTTCGGTACCCAGCCGCGTCAGACGCGCCTCCTGGTAGAGCGTGGACATGGTGTAGACCAGCTCATTCCAGCTCGCCGACGGATGGACGTTGACCTCGATCACGCCCGGGTCCGGGGTGACGCTGAGCAACTTGATGCGCGGGTCGCGTGGTGGGCCGTAGCCTTCGATCCAGAGCTTCAGTTGCAGCTTGGCCGCCGTGGCCTCGACCGCCGTCACCAGCGCCAGATAGTCCTCGATGCGCTTCAGCGGCGGCATGAACACATGCAGCCGGCCGCCGCGCACTTGCACGCACAAGGCGGTGTGGATGACGTCGCGCGGCGCAGGCTTCAAGTTGCGCGCCGCCGCGCTGTTGGCGGCGGCTGTGGCGGCTGTCATCGGCTCGGTGCTCGCAAGGGATGCACCGGCACCGGCACCGCGCTGCCCCAGCGTGGCACGCGCCATCCGCTTGGCCGCAGCCAGCGCCGCACGCGGGCCGCGCAAGGCACGGCTTTTCTTGTCGCCCTTGGCGGCCTTCAGCAACAAGGTCGCCTTGGCCTCTTGCTGAACGGCCGTCAGCGTGCGGCGCGGCGCAAACGGATCGACGTCGAACGACGCTTCCATGTCGGCCGGCAAGACCCACGGCAGCGTATTCAGCGGCAGCCGCAAGCCCATCGGCGAGTCGCCCTCACTCAGGTACAGGTGCTCGCGCTTGAGTGGCCAGACCGAGGTCCGCCAGGCCGTGCCCAGCATCACGTTCGGGTCGAACTCGGTCGGTGCCAGCGGCAGCACAAAGCCGACCACTTCGCCCAGCCCAGTCTCCAGCAGGCGCGCCAAGCGGCGGCGCTCGTCCGAGTCGTCCATGTTGACAAACAGCGGGTCGAGGTTGAGCGGCAGCGCTTGCTCGACGCGGGCCTGCTGCAACACATCCTCGAAAGCCGCAATCTGGCTCTGCGGCGGCAATCCCAGCGCGCCGACCAGCTCGGCGGCAAACCGCGCAGCCTCGTCACTGCCGTAACCGTCGGGCTTGCTTTCGTCCGAGAACAGCGTGGCGTCGCGCCACATCGGCTGGCCATCGATGCGCCAGAAAATATTCAGCGCCCAGCGCGGTAGCGGCTCACCCGGATACCACTTGCCTTGGCCGTAGTGCAGCATGCCGCCGGGCGCAAAGTGGTTCTTCAGCCGGTGCATCAACTGCCCGGCCAACTCGCGCTTGTCCGCACCGTGGGCCTCGGTGTTCCACTGTGCGCCGTCCATGTCGTCGATGGACACAAAGGTCGGCTCGCCGCCCTGGGTCAGCCGGACGTCGTTGCGCTTCAGGTCGGCGTCGACTTGCTGCCCGAGCCGGTCGATCGCTTGCCAATCCTGCTCGGAATAGGGTTTGGTGACGCGCGGATCCTCGTGGATGCGGGTGATCGTCATCTCGTGGAAGAAGGTCACCTCGGCCTTGTCGGTGAAGCCGCTGACCGGCGCGGCCGACGAGGGCATGGCCGTGCAGGCGAGCGGGATATGACCCTCGCTGGCCAGCATGCCGGAGGTCGGGTCCAGACCGATCCAGCCGGCACCGGGGATGTAGACCTCGGTCCAGGCGTGCAAGTCGGTGAAGTCCACCGCCGTGCCGCTGGGGCCGTCAAGCGACTCCTGGTCGGGCTTCAGCTGGA
Source organism: Roseateles sp. (assembly GCA_044339175.1). GTDB lineage: Bacteria > Pseudomonadota > Gammaproteobacteria > Burkholderiales > Burkholderiaceae_C > Paucibacter_A. The sequence continues at coordinate 1,568 of JBIIVZ010000123.1, read as the reverse complement.
TCAGGTAACCGGACACAAAGCGCGCCGCCAGGCCCAGCGAACGCAGGATCTGCACCAACAGCCAGGCGGTATCGCGGCAGGAACCTGACGCGTTCAGCAGCGTTTCCTCCGGTGTCTGCACGCCCGGCTCCATGCGCAGCAAATAGGCGATCTGACGCTGCAAACGCTGGTTCAGGGCGACCAGAAAGTCGTTCGTCAACATCGCGCTTTTCAGCATGTCGCGGCGTGCGGACTCGACCCATTCGGTCACCAACGGGCCGAGTGGATCGGCCTGCAAATAGGCCCCCAGCTCGACCGTCAGTTGGGCCGGGTACTTGAACGGGAAATGCTCGGCGTACTTTTCGACGAAGAAGTCGAACGGGTTGATGACCGTCATGTCGGCCACCAGATCGACGGTGAACTCCAAGTGGTCGGATTTTTCAGGGAAGACGAAACGGCCGATGTAATTGCCGTAGGGGTCTTGCTGCCAGTTGATGAAATGCTCGTCCGGCTTGACCGTCAACGAGTAAGACAGGATCGGCGTGCGGGCATGCGGCGCCGGGCGCAAGCGCACCTCATGCGGCGACAGCGCGACCGGTTTGTCGTAGCGGTAGCTGGTGGTGTGGTGCAGCGCGACACGGATGGCCATTCGGATTGCCTCGGTTGAGAACGAGCGTTGCGGGGAATTGGCACCCGGCAACCGCTCGGTCAATGATCAAAAAATAGGGACTGTCGGTCAGCCGCTGCGTTGGGGTGAGCTTCGGTTCGGGAGTCATCGCCTGAAGCCACCGGGAACCCCCAAAAGGCCTGCACAAGCGGCCGATTTCGTACCCACGCTCGGCATCGGCGGACCCACCCGCCGACACTCCGGCCGAGATTCCGGCAGACGGTAGAAGCGCCCTCTCACCCCGCAGCCAGCATCAAGCCGCCGGCATCAAGAAGTCACGGCTGATGCCCATGCCCAGCTTGCCGATACGGTCGAGGAATTGGTTCAGGAACACATGCAGGCCGGGACGCATGATGTCGTCGATGCGCCCATATTCCAGGTCGGCGTGGAGGCGACCGGCCTGGCGCAAGGTGTCGGCCGATTGATCGTTCGCGACCCGCTTCAAATTACCGAGCAAGCGGCCGGTGCAATGCGCCAACGAGCGCGGCATGTCGGCCCGCAGGATCAGCAAGTCAGCCACCTTGTCGGGCAGGATCACATTGCTGTAGACCTTGCGATAAATCTCGAAGCCGGAGACCGAGCGCAGCACCGCCGACCAATGGTAGAAGTCGCGCGCACCGATGCTGGCGTGGGCACTGGCAGCAGCGGCCCGCTCTTCAGCCTTGTTTTCAGCACTGACGGGGTTGACCTGAAACTTCACATCCAGCAGCCTGGCGGTGTTGTCGGCCCGCTCCAGGAAACTGCCGATGCGCATGAAGTTGAACGCTTCGTCCTGCAACATCGTCCCGACTGCCACACCGCGCGACAAATGCGAGCGGAACTTCACCCATTCGCACAGCGCCGACGGGTCGCGTTCCAGCAAGCCGTCGGCCAGCAGACGCTTGAACTCCAGCCAAGTCTGGTTGGTGGTCTCCCACACCTC
>JBIIVZ010000341.1:0-3563 GCA_044339175.1 Roseateles sp. | reverse complement strand
TGGCTCAACTCGGGCGTCTGGTCAAGCACCCGCTCGGCCGCGTAATAGCTGTGATACGCGCCGGCCAGGTCGCGCAAGTAGAACGCCACATCGTGCGGTGCCAGCGTTTCGGCGGCACTGGTGAGCATGCGCGGATAGTCGGCCAGCTTGAGCATCAGGGCCGCCTCGGTCGGCGCGGTCAGCAGGCTCAGGTCGGCTTGGCCCAGGCGGGCTTCGTCGCCACCGCGTGCCACCCAATTACGCAGCACCGAGCAAATGCGCGCATGGGCGTACTGCACGTAGAACACCGGGTTTTCATCGTTCTGCTTCAGGGCCAGATCGACGTCGAAGATGAACTCGGTGTCCGCCTTGCGGCCGATCAGGAAGAAGCGCACCGCGTCGCGGCTGGTCCAGTCGATCAGGTCGCGCAGCGTCACATAGCTGCCGGCGCGCTTGGAGATCTTGACCTCCTCACCGCCCTTCATCACGGTGACCATCTTGTGCAGCACGTAATCGGGGAAGCCTTGCGGGATGCCGACATCGGCCGCCTGCAACCCGGCGCGCACGCGGGCAATCGTGCCGTGGTGGTCGCTGCCCTGCACGTTGATGCACTGGGTGTAGCCGCGCTGGAACTTGTTGATGTGATAAGCCACATCGGGCACAAAGTAGGTGTAGCCGCCGGCCGACTTGCGCATCACCCGGTCTTTGTCATCGCCGTAATCGGTGGAGCGCAGCCACAGCGCGCCGTCTTCTTCAAAGGTCTTGCCGGCCGCCGTCAGCCGGGCCACGGTGGCTTCAACGCCGCCGTTTTCGTACAGGCTGGATTCAAGGAAATAGCTGTCGAACTTGAGCCCGAAGGCCTGCAAGTCCAGGTCTTGCTCATGGCGCAAATAGGCCACCGCGAATTGCTGGATGCTGTGCAGATCGTCAACGTCGCCGGACGCGGTGAACTCGCGGTCATCGGCCTTGACCGACTGGCCGGCGCGGAATTCGTCGGCAATGTCCTGGATGTAGTCGCCGTTGTAGGCCGCCTCGGGCCAATCAGCGTCGCCGGGCTTCAAGCCCTTCAAGCGACATTGGGTCGAATTGGCCAGGGTGGCAATCTGCACACCGGCGTCGTTGTAATAGAACTCGCGTGTCACCTGCGCGCCCTGGGTCTGGAACAGGCTGCAGATGGCGTCGCCCAGCGCCGCTTGGCGGGCGTGGCCCACATGCAGCGGGCCGGTCGGGTTGGCCGACACGAACTCGACCATCACATGCTGAGTGTTGGCCGGCTGGCGGCCAAACGCGGGGCCGGCCGATAGCACCTCGCTGACCACCGCTTGCTTGGCAGCGGCCTTCAGGCGGATGTTGATGAAGCCGGGGCCGGCGATCTCCAGCGACTCGACCCAGCGGGCAAAAGCCGGGCGGCGCTGCAGCGCGTCGATCAACGCCTGCGCCAGTTCGCGCGGGTTCTTTTTCAGCGGCCGCGCCATTTGCATGGCGGCGGTGCAGGCAAAGTCGCCGAGGCCGGCCTGCTTGGGGGATTCGAAGGCGGCCACCATGGTGGTGCCGGGGCTGAGTTCTTCAATCGCCTCGCCCAGGGCGGCGAGCAATTCTTGCTTGGCTTGGATCATGGCGGGATTCTAAGGTTCTATGATCTTCGCCATGCCTGTGGAGCCCGACATGTCGCCTGAGAAACCAACGCCGGGTCGGCCCGAGAGTTCCCAGCCCCCTGCGGCGGGCCTGACGCCAAACGGCAATTCCGGGGCCACAAGTGACACCTCCGACCTGCCCGCCTACATCGGCAAATACAAGGTCTTGCGCCGCTTGGGCGAGGGCGCGACCAGCGATGTTTTTTTGGCGCTGGACGAATTTCACGCCGCCGAAGTGGCCATCAAACGGATGCGCAACTGGGCCAGCGCCAGCGCCGACAACCGGCAAAACGACTACCTGCGGTACTTCTACACCGCAGAAGCCTCGCTGGCCGGGCGGCTGCAGCACCCGAACGTGGTGCAGATCCTTGACGCCGTGCCCGACCCGGCCTCGCCCTATCTGGTGATGGAATATGTGGCCGGCATGACGCTGAAGCACTTTTGCCGCAGTGACCGCTTGCTGCCGCTGGACCAGATCGTCGAGCTGGGCTTCAAGTGCGCAATGGCGCTGTCTTACGTGTTCCGCCTGGGCGTCATCCACCGCGACATCAAGCCGGCCAACCTGCTGGCGGTGCTGGACGCGCAAGGCCAGGTGACGGACGTGAAGGTCAGCGACTTCGGCAGCGCCTTGAATCTGCATGCCGAGTCGACCCAGGTGCAACGGGTCGGCTCGCTGGCTTACATGCCGCCGGAGCAGATCGACGGCGGCGACGTCGACTGCCGTGCCGACATTTACGCGCTCGGTGCCGTGCTCTATCACCTGGTGGCCGGGCGGGCACCGTTTGATGCGCCCAATCAAATGGCCCTGATGCACCAGATTTACCACCAAGCGCCGGCACCGCTGCAGGGTCAGCGCGGCGGCGTGACGGCCGAGCTGGAGGCTGTCATCCTGCACGCGCTGGCCAAGCACCCGCAAGAGCGCTATGCGGACTGGGAGTCGTTTGGCCGCGCTTTATCCGCCTTGGTGGTGAACCAGCAAGTGCCGCTGGCCAGGCTGTACGAGGTGAAGGACTCAGAACGCTTCAACCGGCTGCGCGAGCTGGAATTTTTTGCCGACTTTGGCGATGTGGAACTGTGGGAAGTGGTGCATCGGGCGCGCTGGCAGCGCTTCCCGGAAGGCCATGCGCTGTACAAACGCGGCCAGGAAGGCAGCACCTTCCACATCATTGCCCAGGGCGCGGTGGAGGTGTTCCGGGACGGCACCCGCGTCGCCACGCTGGGCAAGGGCACCTCGGTCGGCGAGATGGCTTACCTCGCCCCTAACCCCGATCTGCGCCGCCACAGCGCTGACGTCAGGGTCAGCCAGATCTGCACCACCATTTCCTTCACGCCCGCGTCGCTGGGCCAACTCAGCCCGGAGTGCCAACACCGGTTTGATCGCGGCTTCATCCAGGTGCTGGTGCGGCGCTTGCACGCCGCGCACGAAACTTTGGCGCATCCGCGACGCATTTTGTAAACATAGGTTCAACGCACGGTTGAATCCGTAACGTTGGCGTGTTGGAATGCCGCTGCGCGTGGCTATCGCACGCCGCACGCCTCGCTCACCTTGCGTTTCAACCAGAAGGACCATGATGAAAAACCTGTTCAAGCTGTTGACCCTGGCCGCCTTTGCAGTGGCCGGCTCGGCCCATGCCGCAGACGCCGCCAGCGCGCCGACCCAGCAGCAATCCAAGATGGGCATGTGCAACAAAGATGCCGCCGACAAAAAAGGCGATGAGCGCAAAGCCTTCATGAAGGAATGCCTGTCCACCAAGGCTGCAGCCGCCGCCCCGGCCGCCTCCGCTGCAGTCACCCCGCAGCAAAGCCGCATGAAAACCTGCAACGCCGACGCCAAGACCTCCGGCAAGACCGGCGACGAACGCAAGGCCTTCATGAAGAGCTGCTTGAGCAACGGCTAGCTTGTTGCGGGCCAGACCTTGCTGTACCCGGCATGCTCTGGCCCCAACTGAT
>JBIIVZ010000470.1:0-2835 GCA_044339175.1 Roseateles sp. | reverse complement strand
AGGCCGGCTCCTGGCGGTGTTCCGATACTCGTTATCCGAAATCCCTCGCGGGTCTCGACCCGCCCTATGGGGCTGATTCAGCGGGTTCTTGCGAATCAGGCCCGCCCATCCTCGACCGAAGAGGCCTGCAAGTCCGCTTGCGACCAATACCCCGCGCTGGCGTAGTTGTGCTTGAGAAAATCGATCCACAACCGGACCCGCAGCGGCAGATGCTTACGCTGCGGAATCAGCAGGTAAATACCGTTGGCCGGTGCGGCAAAGTCATCCAGCACCGCTTGCAAGCGGCCGGCGCGAATATCGGACTCCACCTCCCAGGTGCTGCGCCAAGCCAGGCCCATGCCGCTGACGCACCAGTCGTGCAGCACTTGCCCGTCGCTGCAATCGAGCCGGCCGCTGGGCCGCACATGAATCAATTCGCCGTCCACGCTGAAGGCCCAGCCGCGCGTCTGGCTGGCGTCCGAGCTGAGCGTCAGGCAAGAGTGCCGCACCAGTTCAGCCGGATGCTGGGGCACGCCGGCGCGCTTCAAGTAAGCGGGAGTGGCCACGCAAAGCCGGCGGTTGTCGGCCAGGCGCACGCTGACCAAGCTGGAGTCCGGCAGGTCGCCCACCCGCACCGCGCAGTCAAAGCCTTCACCGGCGATATCCACCACCCGGTCGCTCAAGTTGAGCGAGACGCTGACCTCGGGGTGGCGGGCCAAAAACTCCGGCACCAGCGGTGCCACATGGCGGCGCCCGAAGCCGGCCGGGGCGGTGATGCGCAAATGCCCGCTGGCCTTCACGCCGCCGGCGCTGACGCTGGCCTCGGCATTGGCAAACTCGACCAGCAAGCGCTGGCAGTCCTCCAGAAACGCACTGCCTTCGTGCGTCAAGGTGATGCGCCGGGTGGTGCGCAGCAGCAGCTTGACGCCCAAGCGAGCCTCCAGCGCGTCGATGCGCCGGCCCATCACGGCGGGTGCGACGCCTTCCAGCAGTGCCGCAGCGGTCAAGCTGCCTTTGGTGGCGACGGAGACGAACGATTCAATCTGTTTGAGGCGGGCCATGCCGGCGGATTGTGCTGGACTTTCAACCTAAAAACCTCGGTTAACCGCTGATTCATGCAAATTAAGCAGGTATTCCCTGCGCTTGCGTGCATGAATCGGCGCCCGTATTTCGCATAAATTAGCAGGCTCAGCACATCACCGGGTTTGATCATGTCCGCACGCACCGCCATTCACCAATTGCAAGTCGCCACCACGCTGTACAACTTCATCGAGGAGCGGGTCTTGCCGGGCACCGGTGTGCCGAGTGCCGCTTTCTGGGCTGGGTTTGACGCCATCGTCGCCGACCTGTCCCCGATCAACATCGCCTTGCTGGCCGAGCGTGACCGCTTGCAAACCGAGCTGGACGGCTGGCACCGCGCCCACCCCGGCCCGATTGCCGACATGCCGGCCTACCGCGCCTTCCTGGAGCAGACCGGCTATCTGGTGCCCTCGCCCGGCCACGTGCAGGCCAGCGCCACGCAAGTCGATGCGGAACTGGCCACGCAAGCCGGGCCGCAATTGGTCGTGCCTATCCTGAATGCCCGCTACGCCCTCAACGCCGCCAACGCGCGCTGGGGCTCGCTGTACGACGCGTTGTACGGCACCGATGTGATCGCCGAAGACGGCGGTGCCGAAAAAGGCCGCGCCTACAACCCGGTGCGCGGTGCCAAGGTGATCGCCTTCGCCCGCGCTGTGCTGGACCAAGCCGCACCGCTGATCAGCGGCTCGCACAAAGACGCCACCGGCTACCGCGTGGAAGCGGGCGTGCTGGTAGTGGCCATGGGCAGCAACAGCAGCACCGGCTTGGCTGACGCCAGCCAGTTCGCCGGCTTCCAGGGCGACGCAGTAGCACCGCACTCGGTGCTGCTGTGCCACCACGGCCTGCATCTGGACATCCAGATCGACCGCAGCACCACCATCGGCCAAAGCGATGCCGCCGGCATCAGCGATGTGATCCTGGAAGCGGCGCTGTCGACGATTCTGGATCTCGAAGATTCGGTCGCCGTGGTCGATGCCGACGACAAGGTGCTGGCCTACGGCAACTGGTTGGGGCTGCTGCAAGGCACGCTGACCGAAGAGTTGAGCAAGGGCGGCAAGACCATCACCCGCAGCCTGAACCCGGACCGCATCTACAGCGCGCCGCAGGGCGGCGGCGTCGAGGTCAAGCTGCATGGCCGCTCGCTGATGTTCTTGCGCAATGTCGGCCATCTGATGACCAACCCGGCCATCTTGTATGGGCCTGAGGGCCGCGAGATCCCCGAAGGCATCATGGACGCAGTCATCACGACGACGATTGCCATGCACGACCTGCAGCGCCGCGCGGCAAACGGCATCTGCAACTCGCGCGCCGGCTCGGTCTACATCGTCAAGCCCAAGATGCACGGCCCGGCCGAGGTCGCTTTTGCGTCCGAGCTGTTCGGTCGCGTCGAAGCGATGCTGGGCTTGGCCGCGAACACGGTCAAGCTGGGCATCATGGACGAAGAGCGCCGCACCAGCGTCAACCTGAAGGCCTGCATTGCTGCGGCCGCCGCGCGCGTGGCCTTCATCAACACCGGCTTCCTGGACCGCACCGGCGACGAGATGCACACCGCCATGCAAGCCGGTGCGATGTTGCGCAAGGGCGACATGAAGAGCAGCGCCTGGATCCAGGCCTACGAGCGCAACAACGTGCTGACCGGCCTGGGCTGCGGCCTGCGCGGCCGGGCACAGATCGGCAAGGGCATGTGGGCCATGCCCGACCTGATGGCAGCCATGCTGGAGCAAAAAATTAATCACCCGAAGGCCGGTGCCAACACCGCCTGGGTGCCCTCGCCCA
>JBIIVZ010000122.1:0-6503 GCA_044339175.1 Roseateles sp. | reverse complement strand
TGGTGCGTTTGCAGCGCCTGTTGGCCCCTGAGCCCGGGGCCTTGTTCCGCTTGCTGCGTCAGCCGCCGCCTTGGATCACCGCCCATGACCTGGACGAATTGCGCCAGTCCACCGAGGAGGTGTCGCTGGTCATCAGCGACCTGGCCGCCCTGCAAGAACGCATCAAACTGCTGCAAGAAGAAATGATTGCCAAGGTGGGCGAGCAAACCAACCGCAGCCTGTTCACTCTGACGGTAGTGACCGTGCTGGCCCTGCCGATCAACATCATTGCTGGCCTGCTGGGCATGAATGTGGGCGGCATCCCGCTGGCCGACAACCCGCACGGCTTCCTGGTGATCGCCGTGATCGTGCTGACCTTTACCGTCGTGGCCGGCTGGCTGGCATTCCGCAAGAAGGATTGACAGGTTTTTGGGTGCGGGAGAGCGTCAACAGTGTGCGCAAAGTGCCCGTTCGCCCTGAGCTTGTCGAAGGGTTGTCGACGGCGGGATGAGTCCTTCGTCAGGCTCTCCTTCGGCAAGCTCAGGATGCTCGGGTCCTTCGACAGGCTCTCCTTCGACAAGCTCAGGATGCTCGGGTCCTTCGACAGGCTCAGGACGAACGGGTTATCGGTGAAGCGAATCGTGGGCCTAGCGCGCCGCGAGCGCCTTCAACAGCTTGTCGTGAATGCCGCCGAAGCCTCCGTTGCTCATGCACAGCAGATGGTCGCCGGGCCTGGCTGCGGCGGTGATGGCCAGCACCAGCGCATCGACATCGGCGGCCACCACGGCCTGCACACCGAGCGGGCTCAGCGCCTCGCGCGCGTCCCAGCCGAGGCCGGCCTGATTGCAAAAGCTCAGGTCGGCTTCTTCCAGTGCCCAGGGCAGTTGCGCCTTCATCTCGCCCAGCTTCATCGTGTTCGAGCGCGGCTCGAAGATGGCGAGGATGCGCTCTGCCGGGGCGATGCGGCGGCGCAGGCCGTTCACCGTCGTGCGTATCGCTGTCGGATGGTGGGCAAAATCGTCATACACCTTGATCGGCGCAGCGGCGGTCGCCACCGCGCCGCGCAGTTCCATGCGGCGCCGCACGTTCTTGAACACAGCCAATGCTTGCGCCGATTGCTCAGGTGTGACGCCGACATGCTCGGCGGCGGCAATCGCGGCCAGCGCGTTCAATTGGTTGTGCTCGCCAAACAGTTCCCACTCGACGCGGGCTACTTTCAGGCTGCCGCGCAAGACATCAAAAGCCTGCGGCTCACCGCGGGCCCGCAAGCTGCCTGGCTCTTCCTTGCGTGCGCCAAAGCGCAGCACCTCGCTCCAGCAACCTCGGCCCAGCACCCGTTGCAGCGCTTCTTCGCGGGCGTTGACGATGATGCGGCCGCTGGCCGGCACCGTGCGCACCAAGTGATGGAACTGCGTTTCGATGGCGGCCAGGTCGGCAAAGATGTCGGCGTGGTCGAACTCAAGGTTGTTCAGCACGGCGGTGCGCGGGCGGTAATGGACGAACTTGCTGCGCTTGTCGAAAAAGGCGGTGTCGTATTCATCCGCTTCGATGACGAACGGTTTGATGGCGGCGGAGTTGTCGATCTTGCCCAACCGCGCCGACACGCCGAAGTTCTGCGGCACCCCGCCGACGAGGAAGCCTGGTTCCAGGCCAGCATGCTGAAGAATCCAGGCCAGCATGGCGGTGGTCGTCGTTTTGCCATGCGTGCCGGCGACGGCCAACACATGCCGGCCTTGCAAGACATGCTCGGCCAGCCATTGCGGCCCGCTGACATAGGGCAGGCCGGCGTCAAGAATGGCCTCCATCAGCGGGAACTTCTCGCCCCGTGTGACCACATTGCCGATCACGAACAGCTCGGGTTTCAAGGCCAGTTGCTCGGCACCGAAGCCAGTCGTCAGCTCAATGCCCAGCGCCTGCAGCTGATCGCTCATTGGCGGGTAAACATTGGCATCGCAGCCGGTGACGCGGTGGCCGGCTTCGCGCGCCAGTGCCGCCAACCCGCCCATGAAGGTGCCGCAAATGCCGAGGATGTGAATGTGCATGGGGATTTTGCAGCCGGCCAGCGGCTGTCCTGACGTCGTGACGTCTTGAAACTCTGAGACTTTGGGATTCAGCGCAGGGCGAGGCGGGCGGCGTCCAACGTGGCCGCGATATCGGCCGCGCTGTGGGCGGCGCTGACAAAACCGGCTTCGTACAGCGCCGGTGCGAAATAAACCCCGGCGTCCAGCATGGCGTGGAAGAAGCGGTTGAAGCGCTCGGAGTCCGTCGTCATCACAGTGCGGTATTCCTGCGGCAGGCTGGGCAGCAAGAAAAAGCCGAACATGCCGCCCAGGCAATCGCCGCTGAACGGCACGCCGTTGGCCTGCGCTATCGCCGTCAGGCCATCGACCAGCGTGCGGGTGGTGGCCGACAGATCTTCAAAGAAACCGGGTTTCTGGAGCTCGCGCAGCGTGGCCAGCCCGCAAGCGGTGGCGACCGGATTGCCCGACAAGGTGCCGGCTTGGTAAACCCCGCCCAGCGGTGCCAGGTTGGCCATGATGTCGCGGCTGGCACCAAAAGCGGCCAGCGGCATGCCGCCGCCGATGACCTTGCCGAACACGCTGATGTCCGGCTTGAAGCCGGGGATCAGCTGCGCGTAGTGGCCTTGGGCGCTGTGCAGGCCGACGCGGAAACCGCTCATCACCTCGTCCAGCACCAGCAGCGCGCCGTACTGCGTGCAGAGCTCGCGCAAGCGGGTCATGAAGGGGACGCTGGCACGCACAAAGTTCATGTTGCCGGCAATCGGCTCGATGATGACGCAGGCCAGCGACTTGCCGTGCAGGTCAAAGGCCTCGTCGAGTTGGGCGACGTTGTTGTACTCCAGCACCAGCGTGTGCTGTGCCACTTCGGCCGGCACGCCGGCGCTGGTCGGGTGGCCAAAGGTGGCCAAACCTGAGCCGGCCTTGACCAGCAGGGCGTCGGTGTGGCCGTGGTAGCAGCCCTCGAACTTGATGAATTTGCTGCGGCCGGTGGCACCGCGCGCCAGCCGGATTGCGCTCATCGTCGCTTCGGTGCCGGAACTGACCAGGCGCACCTGCTCCATGCTGGGGACGAGCTTGAGGATTTCCTCGGCCAGCTCGATTTCGCGCTCGGTCGGGGCACCGAACGAGAAGCCCAGTGTGGCCGCGCTGATCACCGCCTCGAGCACCGCCGGGTGGCCGTGGCCCAGAATCATCGGCCCCCAGGAGCCGATGTAGTCGATGTAGCGCTGGCCGTCGGCATCAAAAATATAGGCACCCTTGGCACGGGTGATGAAACGCGGGGTGCCGCCCACCGCACGGAAAGCCCGCACCGGTGAATTGACGCCGCCGGGGATCACGCGCTGGGCACGCTCGAACAGAACTTGGTTTTGGGACATGTCGGGTCTTTGTGGAAGGAGCGCCGCGCGGCGGAGCTCAAACATGAATGGGACTGACGCAAAATCACTCCAGCGTTGTTCCTTGCGCCTCGCCGTACCTGCGTACTGCCTTCGGCGTCGTGCCTAGAAGTCTGCGTGAGTCCTGGTGAAATGGGTTGCGGTGCGGTGCGGTCAGCGGCCTGCTGACTGCACGTCAGTGCATGCGCCGAGGGGGGCGACCGGGCGTGCTGTCGTCCAGGCTGAGGCTTGACTTGGCAGCTTCCGGGCTGCTGCTGCTGTCGCTTGCTGCGGTCGCCGCAGCGTCGCTGTCGGTGGCTTCGCCTTCTTCGCCTTCTTCGTCCTCGTCGGGCGGCAAGGCCCAGAAGAAGCGGTCGGGCAGGGCGGCCCCCATGCCGGGGCGGAAGCCACCGTCCAGCGCCTGATCAAGAAAGGACAGCGCTTCGCCGACCGCCGAATGAATCTCGGCACCCACGGCCAGCAGCGACGCCAGCGCGGCGGACAAGGTGTCGCCGGCACCGACGAACGAGACTTCGAAGCGCTCGAATTTCTCGCCGGTGATCGGGCCTTGCGCGGTGGCCAACACGTTATCGACGAACTGGTTCGGCAAGCTGATGCCGGTCACCAGCACATGGGCGGCCCCGTGCTGGGCGGCAGCCACGGCCAACTCGCGCGGCGAGGCCGGACGGTCGGCATCCCAGTCGGGCAGCAGGAAGTCGGTCAGGGTCTTGTGATTGCCGACCAGCACATGGGTCTGCGGCAGGATCAGCTCGCGGAACGCGTCCAGATAACTCTGCTGCTGCTCTTCGTCCAACCAGGACAGGTTGGGCAGATAGGCCACCAGCGGCACGTCCGGGTAGTCGCTGAGCACTTCGGCGACGGTGGCAACGCCCTCGGCACTGCCCAGAAAGCCGACCTTCCAGGCGGTGATCGGCACGTCTTCCAGGATCAAGCGCGCTTGTTCGGCAATCGTGTCGGTGTCCAACGTGTGGTGTTCAAACACCTCCGCCGTGTCGCGCAAGACAATGGCTGTGACGACCGGCAGGCAGTGTGCGCCCATCGCGGCAATCGTCGCCACGTCGCAGCCCAAGCCGCTGGCACCGCTGGCCTCGCTGGCGTTGAAGCTCATCACGCAGGCGGGTGATTGCGCTTCTTGTTCGTCGGGGCTGAGCACGGCGTCGGCGGCGGCCGATGCGCTTGCCGTTCTATTGGCGGAAGAGTCGATTTTGCTCATGGAGTTGCGGCGGGAGGTCGGGTGCATCTTCGGGGCTGGCCGCAGGCGGCGATGGACAAGCACTCGTCATACACGAAATGGGCGCAGGGCAAGCACCAAACAGTTGTTGCATCCCTGCCAGTTCCCTCGTGACGGTGGCTTGGCCGGCGTGGCTACAATCCGTTCATTGTAGTGAGCAAAGTAAACCCATCGTGACCGACGCTAGTACCTGGATGTGCCTGATTTGTGGTTGGATTTACGACGAGGCCGCCGGTGATCCCGAGCATGGCATCGCGCCCGGAACACTCTGGGCGGACGTAGATATGAACTGGACTTGCCCCGAATGCGGCGCCCGAAAAGAAGACTTCGAGATGGTTCGGATCTGACGGCCACTGCTCGGGCGGCAGCACTGCCCGGATCTGACGGCCACTGCGTCCTTGCAGGACTTGGAAGTGACGATCTTGAGTGCGGCCGTGCAGCCGCCTCGCTGTGAGGAGAACAAGGCTTGGACGACCTCGTAACTGTCAGCTTGGCTAGCGCAGCAAGAGTGCTTGTGATCGACGACAGCAACACGATCCGGCGCAGCGCCGAGATCTTCCTCAAGCAAGGCGGCCATGAGGTCGTGCTGGCGGTAGATGGCTTCGACGCGCTGGCCAAGCTCAGCGACTTTCAGCCTGACGTGGTCTTCTGCGACATCTTGATGCCGCGCCTTGACGGCTACCAGACCTGCGCGATCATCAAGCGCAGCCCGGAGTTCGCGGCCTTGCCGGTGATCATGTTGTCGTCCAAGGACGGGCTGTTCGACAAAGCCCGCGGGCGCATGGTGGGCTCGCAAGACTATCTGACCAAGCCTTTCACCAAAGATCAGTTGTTGCAAGCGGTGCGTTTGCACTGGCGCAGTGCCTGATGCGTGCGGCACGGCTGGCGTGCTAAGGAGCTTCTATGCCGATACAAAAAATTTTGCTGGTTGACGACTCCAAGACCGAGTTGCATGTGCTGCGCGAGTTGTTGACCAAGCGCGGTTTTTCGGTCCGCACGGCGGAGAATGGTGACGAGGCGCTGAAGCGGCTGGCCGAGGAAATACCGGACCTGATCCTGATGGATGTGGTGATGCCGGGCCAGAACGGCTTTCAGTTGACCCGCACGATCACGCGTGACGAGCGCTACGCCGGCCTGCCGGTCATCATGTGCACCAGCAAGAACCAGGAGACGGACAAGGTCTGGGGCCTGCGTCAGGGGGCCCGTGACTATGTCGTCAAGCCGGTCAAGCCGGACGAGCTGCTGGCCAAGATCAAAGCGTTGGGCTGACGCCAATGGCCAACAAGCAAGCGCTGCGCGATCTTCAGCACCGTTTGGCGCAACGCATGCAGGCGGTGCGCGACGAGCCCGCACAAACCGCCAATTGGCTGGCCGTGGAGTGCGAAGGTGTCGGCCTCCTGCTGTCGCTGAAACAGGCCGCAGAAATTTTCACCCCGGTCACGCTGAAGCCCTTGCCCTATGCCAAGCCCTGGTTGCTTGGCGTGGCGAATTTGCGCGGCGGGCTGTTCACGGTGGTGGACTTGGCGGTGTTCCTGGGGCTGCGCGACGTCAGTTGCCACAGCCACAGCGACAGCAACAACAATAGCGGCAACACCCGCAGCGAGCATCAGCCCGATGGCGGGCAGGCGCGCTTGGTGGCGTTGCATGCCGATCTCAATATCAATTGCGCGCTGTGGGTTGACCGCTTGCTGGGCCTGCGCAGCGATGATCAACTGAGCGCGCCAGCGCCGCTGCCGCCGCAGAGCAGCCCGCGGCCCCGGTTTGCCGGACCGTTGGTGCGCGATGCCGAGGGGCGATCCTGGCAACAGCTGGATCTTGAGGCCCTTTCAAAACATCAGCAGTTCTTGCGAGTTGTGCTTTGATAGCGCTGGCTGCGTG
>JBIIVZ010000290.1:0-4019 GCA_044339175.1 Roseateles sp. | reverse complement strand
AGCGCACTGGCCATCGGGATGTTGCGGCCGCTCGCTTTACCTGTCGCCGGCCCAAGCAGGTCACGCTCGCAAATGACCGAAATGTCATTTTCAGACAGGACTCGGGCCCTAGCATCAAGGCAACTACCGGCTGACTGAGCGTTACAAAAGCTGGCTCCGCCTTGCTGCAAGCCCTTCCCTGGCCTTTCGCCACCTCTTTGGAGACCTGTATGAAAATCACTTCTGTCACTTTGCTGATAGCCGCAGTCTCGCTGACCGGCATCAGTGCGGCGCAGATCAACGGTAAGTTGTTCCAGCCACGCGCCAAGCTGAAGCCGACCCAGCCGATGCCGCGCCCGCTGCCGAGCGGTGGACCGCAATTTGGCGACGCCCTGCCTGGGCTGGGCGCGACTCAGTTGGCCGCCTTCAGCGCCGGCCGCACCGAGTTCGAGGCGATTGAGACACCGGCCGGCGGCTTGGGCCCGATCTTCAACGGCAAGTCCTGCGTGGAATGCCATTCGGCCGGTGCCACCGGCGGTGCCAGCAACATCACCGTGACCCGCTTCGGCCGCCTGGTGGGCAGCAAATTCGATCCGCTCGATCACCTGGGCGGCTCGCTGCTGCAGCGCTTTGCCATCGACCCACAGGCACTTGAGCGGGTCCCTACGCAGGCCAATGTGGTGGCGCTGCGCTTGGCCACGCCGCTGTTCGGTGCCGGCTTGATCGAGGCCATCCCCGACGCGGACCTCTTGCTGGCCGCGCAGCGCCCGCAACCCGACGGCATACGTGGCCGGGCGGCCCGGGTGGATGATGTGGCCAGCGGCAAGAGCCGTGTCGGACGCTTTGGCTGGAAGGCGCAGCAAGCCACACTGTTGAGCTTTTCCGGTGACGCTTACCTGAACGAAATGGGCGTGACCAACCGTCTCTTCCCGACCGAAAATGCGCCCAATGGCAACCAGGCCTTGCTGGCAAAGTTTGATCTGGTGCCCGGCATCGAAGACGCTGTGGACCCGGCCACCGGCACCAGCGACATCGACCACGCCGCCGACTTCATGCGCTTGCTGGCCCCACCGCCGCCGCTGCGCCAGAGCGTATCTGCCGCCGCAGGGGGCCGATTGTTCCAGCAGATCCGGTGCACGGCCTGCCACACGCCGACCTTGTTCACCGGGCCCAACCCGCTGACGGCGCTGGCCCACCAGCCGGTGAACTTGTTTTCCGATTTGCTGCTGCACAACATGGGCGCGCTGGGCGACCGCATCGCACAGGGCACGGCCAGTGGGGCGGAGATGCGGACTGCGCCGCTCTGGGGCTTGAGGGCACGCCGGACGTTCTTGCACGATGGCCGCGCCAAGACGGTGGCCGAAGCGGTGCGTGCGCACGACGGCGAAGCTGCCGCGTCGCGTACCCGCTTCAACGCCTTGCGCACCGCCGAGCAGCAACAAGTGCTCGACTTCTTGGCCTCGATTTAAAGAGTAAGGCAGGGGCGCTGTGCCTCATTCACGCATCGGACTGACGCCACAGCTCAGACACTCAGGCTCATGTCCGCGTCCCTGCCCGCCTCATCAATCACCGCCACGCCGCGCCTGCAGGTCCTGCTGGTCGAAGATGAGCAAAAAATTGCCGACTTCGTTTGTGCCGGTCTGACCGAGCGCGGCCTGGAGGTTTGTCATTGCGATGACGGCAAACGAGGGCTGGCGCTGGCCTGCCAGCCCCGCTTCAACGTGGTGGTGCTGGACATCATGTTGCCCGGCCTCGATGGGCTGTCGGTCCTGCGTGCGATGCGCAGCGCGGCCGTCACCACGCCGGTCATTTTGCTGACCGCACGCAACGAGCTGGGCGACCGCCTGGAAGGCCTCAACCTGGGGGCTGACGACTATTTGGCCAAGCCGTTTTTCGTCGAGGAATTGGCAGCCCGCATCCTGGCCCTGCGCCGCCGCTTGGCCGGCGAGCGGCAAAACCTGCTGCAAGCAGGCCCTCTGACGCTCGACCGCATCAGCCGCCAAGCGCGCAGCCGCAGCCAGTCCATCGAGCTGACAACGCGCGAATTCAGTCTGCTGGAATACCTGATGCGCTCGGCCGGCCAAGTCTTCACCCGACGCCAGATTCTTGAACATGTATGGGGCTACGACTTCGACCCCAGCACCAATGTGGTGGACGTTTGCATCAAGCGCCTGCGCGCCAAGCTGGCCGAAATGGATGCGTCGGCCGACGTCGGCACTTGCCTCGAAGCGGTGCGCGGCACCGGCTACCGCTTCAAGCTGGGCCCGTCAGGCCGCTGAACATGACGTTTCGGCTGCGCTTATTCATCAGCGCCGCGTTGATCGTGGCAGCCGTGCTGGCCGTGGTGTTGGCACTGGGCTGGGGCAGCGTGCGGCGCTATGAAGTCGAGCGACTCGACGAGCGGCTGTGCATGGAGGCGCGCCGCCTGGCCACGCAAGCGCCGCAGCAATTGCGCGGCGATGATATGCCCCGACTAGAGGCTGATGTGGCCGCCAAACTGCACTTGGAATCGGCCGCGCAGCTGATGCTGAGCTTTCAGCCACAAGCCGACCAAGCCGCGCTGCTGTCCAGCCACTGGCGCGACGATTTAGCGTGGTCTGCAATGCACTGGACGCCCTTCCCACCGTGGCAAGGGCGCGGGCTAACGCCACCGCCACCACCACCGCCGCCATGGCCACAGCGACGGCAAGACAGCCCCGAGCGACCGACCCACCCTGACCACCCAGGTGAAGCAGCTGCGCAGCCCGCGCCGGACGGTCAGCCGCGCGAACAACAACAACAACACCCCCCGCCGCCGCCGATGGCCCTGGGTCAATGCAGCCTGGCCGGTTTCAGCACGGGTGCCGCCGACTGGCAGGCAGCGCGCTTCAGCTTGCCACGCCGGCAAGCCTGGGTGGCGGCCGATCTGGGTGTGATTCAGGCGGACATGCAAGCCGCCGTCCAACGCGCCTTGCTGCTGGTCGTGCCGCTGGCGCTGCTGCTGACGGCGCTGGGGGCCTGGCTGCTGGCGGGGCTGATGCTCCGGCCGGTCAGCCGGCTCAGCGAGGCGATGAAGCGGGTCACCCAGCAAGCACTTGATCAGCGCTTGCCCAGCGCCGGTGAGGACCGCGAGTTCAAGGGCTTGATCGCGGCCTACAACACCATGCTCGCGCGTTTGGAGCGCAGCTTTCATCAGGCGACCCGGTTTTCGGCTGACGCCGCCCATGAGCTGAAGACGCCGTTGACGATCCTGCAGGGGCGTATCGAACGCGCGGTGCAGTCGTCTGAAAATCGAGGCATTCAAGCCGATTTGACCGACATGCTGGACGAGGTCGGGCGGCTGAGCAACATCACGCGCAAGTTGCTGCTGCTGTCGCAAGCGGATGCCGGCGGCTTGGCCTTGCACATCGTGCCGGTCAACCTGAGCGAGTTGCTCGGCACGTTGGCGGCCGATGCGCACATGCTGTTGGGCGAGCCGCAGCGCTTGAGCTGCGACGTCGCCGCCGCTTTGGCAGCGCACGCAGACGCCTTGCTGCTGCGCCAGTTGTTCAACAACCTGATCAGCAATGCGCTGCGCTACGTCAAATCGCCCGACGGTTGGATCCGGCTCAGCGGGCGGCACTTGCCGGGCGGGGTCGAAGTGGTGTTTGGCAACGCCAGCGAGCCCATTGCTGCGGCAGAGCGGCAACGCTTTTTCGACCGCTTCTATCGCGGCAGCCAAGCCCAAAAGCAGCGCGCCGACGGCAACGGCCTGGGCCTGAGCTTGGCGCGCGAGATTGCCCGTGCGCATGGCGGCGAGCTGACTTTGGAGCACAGCGCGCTGGACGAGGTGCGGCTGCGGCTGTGGCTGCCCGATCGCAAGGCATAAAAGCTGCGCTCCTGTCGGCATACTGCCCGTTGGCGATTGAGCCCAACGGCCAATCAGTAGGTCAACAAGTCAACAAACGGGAGCTTGCGATGCGTATCGATATTGGTGGTGGCGTGCGTCTATTCGTCGATGTGGAGGGGCCGGGGCTGGTACCCGACGGGCCGCTGATGCGAGAAAAGCCGACGCTGATCTG
>JBIIVZ010000121.1:0-6526 GCA_044339175.1 Roseateles sp. | reverse complement strand
ATCCCCGCCTGACCCAACCCGCGCAGCGCCCCAGGACGCACGCGGGTTTTCTCGTTGCCGCCACCAAGGATTCGCTTGCCCGCTTCCCGTCTTGCCCGTCGTTTGCTGCCGCACCCCGACACCCTGTCCAAGACACCGGGCTTGCGCTGGTTGGGACATTACTTGACACCGCGGCCCTGGCTATGGGTGGCGCACCGCCGGCGCGTCGCCATGGGCGTGGCGGTGGGCTTGGCGATCGGGGTGATTCCGTTGCCGACGCAAATGTTTTTGGCGGCCTTGCTGGCGATCATCTGCCGCGCCAATGTCGCCGCTGCCATCGCCGCCACTTGGTTGACCAACCCTTTCACCCTGCTGCCGATCTGGACCCTGGCCATCGCACTGGGTCGCTTTGTCTCCGGCCATACCGGCAGGGTTGCCCCGCCGGAAATGCTGGCCATCGATTGGGGTCAGCCGGACAGCTGGCTGGCGTCCCTGTGGTCTTGGACGCAGGCGCTGGGCGAGCCGCTGTTGATCGGCCTGCCGCTGGCCGGCCTGCTGCTCGGCACGCTGGCCTATTTGGTCGTCTACTTTGGCTGGTGGGCGGTGATTGTGGGCGAGCGTTACCGGCGCTTGCGCAAGCGCGCCAAAGCCAAGGCCAAAGCCAGAACGGCTTAAAGCAGGGCCGCGGCCGCCTCGACCGCCATCAGCCGGCCGGCTTCGATGCGCAATTGCCGCTGGCAGCGCTGGGCGATGGCCATGTCGTGCGTGACCAGCACCAGAGTCGTGCCGGCCTCCCGGTTCAGCTCGAACATCAGCTCCATCACGGCAGCACCGGTGGCGAAGTCAAGGCTGCCGGTCGGCTCGTCGGCCAGCAACAGCGCCGGGCGCAGCACGAAAGCCCGCGCCAGCGCGACGCGTTGCTGCTCGCCGCCGGACAGCACGCGGGGGTAGTGGGACAGTCGCTGACTGAGGCCGACCCGGCCCAACATCTGCGTGGCCAGCGCGCGGGCTTGCGGGTCGCCGCGCAGCTCCAGCGGCAGCATGACGTTCTCAAGTGCGTTCAAATTGGGCAGCAACTGAAAACTCTGGAACACAAAGCCCAATTCGGCCCCGCGCACTGCGGCACGCTGGTCTTCGTTCAACACAAACAAGTCCTGCCCCCGCAGACGGACCGTGCCACTGCTCGGCGTGTCGAGACCGGCCAAGATGGCCAGCAAGGTACTTTTACCCGAACCGGAGGCACCCACAATCGCTACCGATTCGCGCGCGTTGAGCTTGAAACTGATGTCGTGGAGTATGGTTAACTCGCCAGTGGCGTCCTGCACGCGTTTGCTGACACCATCGACCTCTACCAAATTTTCTGACATGGAATCCAACAATGATGATGAGACGGCGTGATTGCCTGAATACGATGTTGCACTTTAGCGCCTGGGCGCTGGGCAGCTCGGCTGCGGGTTTTGCGGCGGCACAAACTGCCAAGGTCGCCCCGCGTATTCTGGTGCTGGGCGACAGCCTGTCGGCCGAGTACGGCTTAACTCGCGGCGAGGGTTGGGTGGCGCTGCTGGAGCAACGCCTGCGAGATCAAAAGCTGCCGCACCAAGTGCTGAACGCCAGCATCAGCGGCGACACCACGGCCGGCGGCCGGGCTCGCTTGCCGGCCTTGCTGAAGGCACCCGGCCCCAACTACGTCATCATTGAACTCGGCGGCAATGACGCCTTGCGCGGCCTGCCCTTGGACAGTTCACGAGCCAACCTGCTGGCGATGGCACAAGCAGCCAAGACGGCTGGCGCGAAAGTGCTGCTGCTGGGCATGCAGGTGCCGCCCAACTACGGTGCCAGTTACGGGCGCGAATTCGCCGGCCTGTTCGAGCAAGTCGCCAAGCAGGAAAAAACCGCTTTGGTGCCCTTCTTGTTGAAGGGCGTGGCCGACCGACCCGATGCCGAGGCCTGGTTCCAGCCCGACCGCATCCACCCGAAGGCACAAGCGCATCCGCTGATGCTGGAACTGGTCTGGTCGCAGCTGAAGCCGCTGCTGTAAGCAGCCCCCAAGCGGCCGGTGCGCCGCTCTGGGGCTGCCTGTTCAGCGCTCGATTTCGCGCTTGTCGCCGCGCCCGGGCTGGTCTTGGCGGCCACGCGGTTGGCCACGGTTGTCCTCAGCGCGCGGGGGCTGGGCTTGTGGCTGCGGTTGAGCTTGCGGCTGAGGTGCGCGAACCTCGGGCGGCGGCTGACGATTCGGCGGCTCGGCCGCACGCACGCGTTCGGGTTGCCGCTCGACTTGACGATCCATCGGCCGCTCCTGGCGTTCCACGGGGCGTTCTGCCGGCCGCTCGAACTGGCGCTCCGGCCCAGGTGCGCGGTTGATGACGTTGCGCTCGCCACGATCATTCCGGTCATTGCGCTGCTCATTGACCCGCTCGGGCGGGCGCTGCGGCTGCGGCTGCGGCTGCGGTTGCTGCTGCGGCTGCGGTTGCTGTTGCTGCTGCGGTTGCTGTTGCTGCTGCTGCTGCTGCTGAGGCTCCACACGCAGCTCGGGCGCTGCGGCAGGCCGGGCCGGGCCCATGACGGGTGCGCCCATACTTTGCGGTGCGGGCGCAGGCTGACGATCGCGCGCTGGCTCACGTGGCCAATCACGTGGCTGATCACGCGGACCACGCTCGGCATCGCGGTCCCGCTCACGGCGGCCTGGGTTGTCGCTGCGCCACGGCATGTCGGCCGACGGGCGCTGGATGGACGGCTGCACGACCGGCCGCTGCGGCAACAGCGCACCCAGCTCAGCACGGGCCGGCGGCGCTGGCAATGGACGAGCCGGCCGGCCATTGATCAAGGGCATAGGCCCGACTACCCCGCCCTGGCCCGGCAAATAGCTGATTGCGCCGCCGACTTCGCGATTGCTGCGTGGCCGCGAGTCGCCCGGCCTGTCGCGATCCCGATCACGATCACGGTCGTTGTTGATGCGCTGCACGTAAGCGGGGCTGTGGCGATAGCCAGGCGCAAAAACCTCGCGCGGTGCCAGCGGGTACCAGCCATAAGCCGGCGGACTGGCGCGCCCACCGATCGAAATACCGATGCTGATGCTGCTACCGCCCGACAACGGGCCGCCGACCCAACCGACCAAGGCCGGTGCGTACACGGGTCGGGCCACATATTGACCCGGTGACCAACACCAGCGCCCGCCCCAGTTGACCCAACGTCCGTAATGGAACGGCGCAAAGCCCCAGGGTGCGTCATCCACCCAGCTCCAACCCCATTGGCTGGTCCAGGCCCAGCGGCCGTGGCGATAGGGAGCCCAGTCGGGACCTACTTGATTGGGTATCCAGACATTGCCGTAGTCGAGCGCTTGTTCCCAGCGGCCATGGCGATCCAGCTCTTCAGCTCCGGTCATTTCGGGCGACACATAGCGCTGGCTGCTGCCGATGTTGTCACCCTCGGCACGGCTTTGGGCCTGCAGCCAATCGGTGAAGCCGTCGCCGACCAGGCGCTGGCGTTCGGTGCGCGCGCCGCTCAAACTGGCCCACCAGAACTCGGCCTGCTCGCCGTCCTGCAACCAGACCGGCGCGACGTCTCCCGCATGACTGCTCTCGAAGCGCAAGCGGCCTTGCAAAGCAAAAGCACGGCTGCCACGGTCAAGTTGCTCGACCCTGTAAAGCCCCTCGCGCTCGGCGTAGACCATGCCTTCACGCGTCTGCACCTTGTATTCGCTGACCGCCTCTTGCGAGCGCAAGCGCAAACCCAGGTCGCCCTTGCCCAGGCTGAGCAACACACGGCCTTCGTCGAGTTGGGTGAATTCGAGATCGCTGCGCTCATCCAGCCACAAGCTGCTGGAGCCGACCCGCAAGCTGACGCGCGAGCGCTCGTCGGTGCGCAGGCGGTCGCCCTCGGCCACGGTCTGATTGCGCGTGACCCGCACCCACTCCTTGTTCTCGACATCGAACAGCCAGGCGTCGCCAACCACTTCGGCCACCCGGCCGGCACGCGCCGGGGGGTCGGCCAGGGCCGGGGCGCTGAACGCTGCCAAAACCCCCAACAAGCCCAACAGGTTGATCAGCCCGATCAGCCGCCCGGTCAAGAATTTCTGCATTGCGGCGCTCACCATGTCGTACTCCTGAAGTCCCGGCTCAACGCGGTGGCCGGGACTTGCGCTGACTTGCTTTACAAAATGTATCAATCGTCCTCGTCCGGAGCCATTTCCGGGAACAAGACCGAGGTGTAGCCAAAACGACTGAAATCCTTCACCCGCATCGGGTAGAGCACGCCGACCAGATGGTCACATTCATGCTGGACCACGCGGGCGTGGAAGCCGTCCGCCTCGCGGACTATCGGTTGCCCCTCGGCATCCAAGCCGCTGTAGCGGATGCGGCTGTGACGCTCCACCACGCCGCGCAAGCCCGGCACCGACAAGCAACCTTCCCAACCCTCGACCATCTCATCGTCCAGCAGGGTGATGACCGGATTGATCAAGACGGTGGGCGGCACCGGCGGCGCGTCCGGGTAGCGGACATTGTTCTGGTAGCCAAAGATCACCAATTGCAGGTCGATGCCGATTTGCGGCGCGGCCAAGCCGGCCCCATTGGCCGCCTTCATCGTGTCGAACATGTCGGCGATCAGGGTCTGCAGTTCGGCGGTGCCGAATTCCGTCACCGGTTTAGCGACGCGCAGCAAACGCGGATCGCCCATTTTCAAAATCTCGTACACGGCCATTGAGGCTCCCTTAGGCTATCGTGCCTGGATTCTAGGAGGGACACGCGATGCACGACTTTATCGAGGACTTGGGCTGCGGCATCTACGCCATCGACACAGGTTTTCAGCGGCCACGTTTTGATGCGGCCTATTTGATGGTCGAGGACGGCCGCGCCGCGTTCATCGACACCGGCACCAACCACGCAGTGCCGCGTTTGCTCGCCGCGCTGGCAGCGCTGGGGCTGAGCCCCGCAGCGGTCGATTGGGTCATCCCCACCCATGTGCATCTGGACCATGCCGGCGGTGCCGGCCTGCTGATGCAAGCGCTGCCGCAGGCACAACTGCTGGTCCATCCGTTCGGCTTGCGGCATCTGGTCGATCCGAGCGCATTGTTCGCGGGCGCGCTGGCCGTCTACGGTGCCGAGGAAATGCAGCGCTCCTACGGCCAACTGCAGCCGGTGCCGGCCGAGCGCGCGCTGGTCAGTCACGACAATATGACCATCACCCTGGCTGGCCGGCCCTTGCTGCTGCTCGACACGCCCGGCCATGCCCGCCACCACCACTGCATCTGGGATGCACGCAGCCGGGGCTGGTTCACCGGCGACACCTTCGGCTTGAGCTACCGCGAGTTCGACACCGCCGCCGGCCCCTGGCTCATGCCCACCAGCACGCCGGTGCAGTTCGATCCGCAGGCCCTGCGCGCCTCGGTGTTGCGCCTGTTGAGCTATCAGCCGCAGTCGATGTATCTGACCCATTTCGGGCCGGTGGGCACACCCGACTTGCTGGCCTTGCGGCTGCTGGAGATGGTCGATGCCATGGTCGCCATGAGCACGGCCCTGCCCGCCGGGCCCGAGCGCCACGCCCAACTGAAGCAGGGCTTGCAAGCGCAATACCTGCAGCGCTTGCAAGCGCATGGCTGCGTCTTGAGCGAGGCCCGCCAGTTGGAGTTGCTGGCGATGGACATCGAACTGAATGCCCAGGGTCTGGGCATCTGGCTGGACAAACAAGCAAAGGCTTAAGCGTCCAACCCCAGCTCTTGGATCTTGCGGGTGATGGTGTTGCGGCCGATGCCGAGCTTTTGAGCCGCTTCGATGCGGCGGCCGCGGGTCACGTCCAGCGCGGTCAGGATCAGGCTGGCCTCGAAGCGGCGGGTCAAGGCCTCCCAGACTTCGGGCTCGCCCGCATTCAGCAAGCGCCTGGCCTCGCGGGCCATTTCGGCCACCCAGGCATCCGGGGTGGCCGCCAGATGGGCTGACTGCGCTTGAGCGGCGGCCGCTGAGCCGGCCGCCGCAAAGGCAGCAGAAGCGACCAGCGGGTCGTCAGCAGCAGCAGCCATCGGCAACGTGGCGGCCACCAGGGCCGGGGCCAGCAACTCGGGCGGCAAGTCCTTCGCCTCGACCATCTGACTGGGTGCCATCACGCTGAGCCAATGGCAAATGTTTTCCAGTTGCCGCACATTGCCGGGGAAGTCGAAATTGCTCAACCGCACCAGCGCGGCCTCAGTCAAGCGCTTGGGCTCCACGCCCAGCTCGGTGGCGCTGCGCTGCAAGAAGAAACGCGCCAGCACGGCGATGTCCTCACGCCGCTCGCGCAACGCCGGCAAGCGCAGGCGGATCACGTTCAAGCGGTGGAACAGATCCTCCCGGAAGGCCCCCAGGCGAACGCGCTCTTCCAGGTTTTGATGGGTGGCCGCAATCACCCGCACATTGCTGCGCAGCGGGCTGTGGCCGCCGACCCGGTAGAACTGCCCGTCCGACAGCACGCGCAGCAGCCGCGTCTGCAGCTCCAGCGGCATGTCGCCGATTTCATCTAGGAAGAGCGTGCCGCCGTCGGCCTGCTCGAAGCGCCCGCGCCGCGTGGCCTGCGCGCC
>JBIIVZ010000120.1:0-6529 GCA_044339175.1 Roseateles sp. | reverse complement strand
AAGGTCAGCGCCTGGGTCTGGAAGTTCAAGGCATCGGTCAGTCGGTTCAGCATGGCTAGGTCCTTGGTGGCTGCGGCCGCCCAATCGGTCTTGGCACCCGCAGGCGGCATGACAGTCTTGGCGACGTGACGGGATTGTGTGATCGGCCGATTGAAAACATTAGCGGGAATAGCACGGGCTTTGCTGTGCTATTCCCGACTCGGCCGGCGCGCCTGCTGGTCTAAAGTTGTGGCATGTCGCAATTTGGTCTTTGCTCCTGTTCAAGCGTCACTCCAAGTCCTATCCCGTGGGTCGGCCTGCGGTCGTGGGTTCGGCTGCTGGCCGGTTTGGCGCTGTTGGCGCTGCTGGGAACAGCAGCGCCGCTCAAAGCCCAAGTGCAGCCTGGCGCGGGCGGTTTGGCTCCCGGTTTGGTGTCGCAGGTGCAGGAAATGATTCAGGCCGCCGCCCGCATCGGTATGCCGGCGCAAGCCCGCGTGCTGGTGGAAATCGGCCAGCTCGACCCACGGCTGAAGTTGGCACCCTGTCGCCAGGTCCAACCCTATTTGCCCAACGGCCAGCAGATGTGGGGCCGGGCCCGCGTCGGATTGCGCTGCATGGACGGGCAAGCGCGCTGGAATGTCAGCCTGCCGGTCACCGTCAAAGTGTTTGCGCGCGCGCTGGTCGCGACAGATCCGCTGCCCCACGGCACCGTTTTGACTCAAGACCTGCTCAGCGCGGCCGAAATAGACATAGCAGCCGACCGAGGCACGGTGTTCACCGAGGTGGACAGCCTGCTCGGGCGCATTTTGAACCAGCCGGTGGCGGCCGGCGAGGCAGTGCGCAGCAGTGATTTGAAGATGCGCCAGTGGTTTGCTGCCGGCGACACCGTCATGGTGCTGGCCAGCGGCCCCGGTTTTGCCGTGGCCAGCGAAGGGCAGGCGCTGAGCGCGGGCTTGGAAGGGCAGAACGTGAAGATCAGATTTGAAAACGGCCGTATCGCGACCGGGCGCGCGGTGGGGGACAGACGGGTGGAGCTGCTTTTATGAATGCCACGCCCTGATGATTGCCAATAAATTATCGAAAATCCTCAAGTACTCACATGTGTTGCCGATACATCGGACAACTAGTAACGGTTTGGGGTTGACCCGAACCTACGGAGAATGCCATGAAAATCGGTAATAACCCTGATCTTGCTTCTGCTGCCTTGGGGTCGGAAAAGCCTGCCGCAGCTCAGACTGACCGCAATCAAGCGGCCGCGACCGCTGCCGCTGCCGCCAAACCGGCACCGCAGGCCAGCACCACGATCGAATTGTCGAGTGCGGCCACCAAGCTGATGTCCGGCGCGGCCGACGAGAGCAGCTTCGATGCGGCCAAGGTCGGCCGTATTTCACAAGCCATTGCTGCCGGCAAGTTCAGCATCAACGCCGAAGCGATTGCCGATAAGTTGATTTCCAACACCAAAGAAATGCTTGACCGAAAGTCGCCGCACTGACGCGCGGCTGGAGTGGGAGGTCCTGCGACTCCCTGATCATCGATAAGAATTGCTCACAGAATTTCAACGCCTGATGGCGGGGATAGCTATGCACGATCCGTCTTCCTCCGAACCGAATGCGCTGGCGCTGAGTCAGCAGCTTGAACAGCCGTTGTTGGAGGTTGAGAGCTGTTTGAACCAATTGGGTGAGGCGCTGTTGCGCCGCGATACCCAGGCCATCGAGCAATATGCCGGTAAATTGCACCAAGCGCTGGCCCAAGCCATCACTTGCTTCGGTGAAGCGGCTCGCAACGGCAGCGTGCCGCCGCATTTGCGTCACCGGCTGGTGCAAGCCGGCGGCCGAGTTGCGGCGCAGCGTGAGTCGCTGGCGCGCGCCACCGCCGCGCTTGACCGTGCCATCGATGTGTTGATGCCGAGCGAGACGACCGGCTTGTATTCGTCCCTCGGCAAGTCAGAACGCAAGACCCGCGGCGGCTCGATTCAAGCCTGAAGCGAGGCAGCTCTCTTTGAAAGAGTGTGAGAGCTTTTGTAGCGAGCGGCTGTCAGGCTAGACGGACGAAGCGCAGAAACCGGAACGTACTTACGGTACGTGAGGATTTCGAGCATTCGGCCAACGACGCATGGCGGCCGCGCAGTAAAAAGCTCACACACTCCCATTCAAAGCCACGCTAGCTCGTGGCTTTTTTACGTGCGCATTCCAGGTACTGATGGCCGTCCGGCGGCAGGCCGCTGCGCTGTGAAGTCCAGATCATCTCGCCCAGACAGTCCATCGCCGCATGGTGGGCTTCGTGCAGCGAGTTGCGCCGCGCGGCCAGCAAATCAATCGCCTGACGAATCCCGTGGGGCTGGTCTATCGACTGCTGCTCGGTGATCGTCAAATGCATGGACAGGTGCAAGAACGGGTTGGTGCGGCCCTCTTCGACGCTGTAGACCGCCGCCAAAGCCGCCGCTTCGTCGGCCAGTTCGGCATGGTATTCGGGGTGCTGATCGATCCATTCGGCGGCAATCGCCTCCATCGGAATCAGCGGCTGGCCGGAGCGCAGCTTGCGGTAAGTGGCACAGAAGAACTGGCGCACTTCAAGTTGTGAGGGTGCAAACATAGCGCGATTGTCGCTGGCTTGAGGCTGGCTTGAGCCTGGGGCCGTTCAGTCGCGCTCCGCATCGCCCCAATCTTGCTGGCGGCGATGTTGCCGCCGTTGCTGTGCTTGCTCGCGTTCCTGGGCAAACAGCGCTTCGAGTTGTTGGCGACCCTGCTTGGCCGCCGCGATCAGCGCGTTTTGATCCTTGTGTAAGGGCACGGTGCGCTCCAATTGCTCGATATTGTGTTGGCGAAAGCGCCAAGCCAGCTTGCGCGCCGCATGCGGCTCCAGACTCAGCAGTTCCAGCACGCTGCGCGCGCTCATCAGCGCCGATTCGAAGGTTTCCCGCTCGATCAGGGTGACGCCCAGCTCCCGCAGGCGGAAGAAGTGCTGCACGTTGCGCGCTCGGGCGACGATTTGCAGCTGCGGGAAATGCGCTTTGGCGGTCGCCGCAATGGCCACGCTTTGCTCCACATCGTCCACCGCGATCACCAGCACATGGGCTTGCGCCGCGCCGGCCGTGCGCAACAGGTCGAGCCGTGTGGCGTCGCCAAAAAATACCCGCCAGCCGAAGCGCCGCATCGACTCGATGGCCTCGGCGTCGTGGTCCAGTACGGTGGCGGAAAAGCCGTTGGCGTAGAGCAGTCGGCCGATGATCTGCCCATAGCGGCCAAAGCCGGCAATGATGACCGACTCGGGCGGCGGCGGCTCCAGCGCGGCGGCATCCGGGTCAGCCCGGCGTTGGATGCGGGGCAGCATCCAACGCTCACTCAGCAGCAACAGCAGCGGCGTGCAGGCGACCGACAGCGCTACCGTGGCCACCAGCGCGGAATTCTGCGCCGCATTGATCAGGCCGGACTGCTGCCCCAACTGGAACACCACAAAACCGAACTCACCGCCCTGAGCCAGCAGGATGACGAAGACCGGCCGCTCCAGCAGCGGAATCTTCATCCACAGCGACATCGCCGCCAGCAGCGCGCCTTTGCAGGCCAGCAAGGCCGCCAGCAAACCCAGCACCAGCAGCGGCTGCCGCCCGACAGCGGCCAAGTCCACGCCCATGCCGACAGCGATGAAAAACAGCCCCAGCAGCAAGCCTTTGAACGGCTCCAGATCGGTCTCCAGTTCACGCCGGTATTCGCTTTCCGCCAACAGCACGCCGGCCAAAAAGGCACCCAGGGCCATCGACAGGCCCACGCTGTGCATCAGCGCTGCCGTGCTCAGCACCAGCAGCAGCGCGGCGGCCGTGAAAATCTCCGGCGTGTTGCTGCGCGCAATCCAGCGCAGCGCCGGCCGCAAAGCCAAGCGGCCCCCGAGCACGATCGTCAACACGGCAGCCAGCGCCTTCAAGGCCTGCCAACCGCCGGCACCGGGCTCGGCACCGACACCGCTCAAGGCCACGATGGGCACCACGGCCAGCACCGGAATGGCAGCAATGTCCTGCAGCAGCGCCACGCTCAAAATGCTTTGTCCGGCCGTTGTGCGGCCCAGGTTGCGCTCGGCCAGCACGGCCAGCGCTACGGCGGTGGACGACATCGCCAAGCCCAGGCTGGCCACCAGCGCCAAGCGCCAGGGCGCACCCAAAGCCAGCGCCAGGCCCAGCAGCAAGGCCGCCGAGCCCAGCAACTGCAGGCTGCCCCAGCCAAAAATCGGTCGCCGCATCGCCCACAGCCGCTTCGGCTCCAATTCCAGCCCGACCAGAAACATCATCAGCACCACGCCCAGCTCGGCCACTTCCAGAATCGTCTCCGGCGCGCTGACCAAGCCCAGCACGCTCGGCCCAATCAGCACGCCGGCCACCAGATAGCCGAGGATGGAGCCCAGCCGCAGCCAGCGTGCCAGCGGCACGGCGATCACCGCAGCGGTCAGGAAGACCAGCGGCAAATGCAACCAACCGGGCGCGTTCATCGGCGCGCCTCCGGCAACGGGCTGAACAGGGCCGGCCGGGCGTCGAGCGGGATGTCGGGCGCTGTCGGCCGTATGGGCGGTATGGGCGGTATGGCTTGCTGCGCTGCTGTGGCATCACGGCTGGCGGCGTAAGTCAGCAAGCGTTGCGCAAAGCCCTCGGCATGCCGAACCAGTTCGGTGTTCTCGACCCGGTGCGCCGCATGCAGCAGCAGCGGCGGCAAGAAATTCATGCCGCAGAGGCGGGCGCTTTGGGCATAGGGCAGTAAAAACGCGTCGATCGGGTAGCCGTTTTCGCCGCTGGCGCTGTAGGACTCGGCGGTGCCGCCGGTGGAGCTGGCCAGCCATAAATCCTTGCCAGCCAACGCCTGCTGGCCCGGCCCGTAAGCCCAGCCGAAGCGCAAGACCTCGTCGAACCAGAGCTTTTGCAGCGCCGGCATGCCATACCAATAGAGCGGGTGCAGCAGGACCAGCAGTCGAGCGGACTCCAGCGCGCGCTGTTCGGCGGCGACATCGATGTTGTAGTCCGGATAGCGGCGGTACAGGTCGCGCACCGCGATGTGCGGCGAGGCGACGGCCTTGAGCGCTTTCAACATGGCCCGGTGCACCCGCGAATGGTCAAGATCGGGGTGGGCTGCAAGGATCAGGATATCGGCCATGCGCCGCAGGGTAACCCGAACTTAAGCTGTCCGAGCCTGACATTCTGGAGACAGGCAAATCGCGACGCGCAAGGCAATATAGCGAGCTTGGAGTGTTGGATTCGAGGGAAAAAATGCGCAAATTCGAACGTCTGGCCGACTTGGCCGAGTGCGTGGGCCAGGAAATTGGTGTGAGCGACTGGTTGTTGGTGGATCAGGCGCGGATTCAGCGCTTCGCCGATGCCACCGATGACCAGCAGTGGATCCATACCGACCCGGTGCGGGCGGCGGCCGGGCCGTTCGGTGCCACGATAGGCCACGGCTTTTTGACCCTGAGCTTGCTGCCGGTGTTTTTTGCCACCGGTTTCAAGGTGGAACAGGTCCGCATGGGCATCAATTACGGCCTCAACAAGGTGCGCTTCCCGGCACCGGTGCCGGTCGGCAGTCGCTTGCGTGGGCATTTTGTGCTGCAGTCGTTCGAGGCGATCGACGGCGGCGCACAACTCTGTGTCGAAGTCACGGTCGAACGTGAGGGCTCGGCCAAGCCGGTCTGCGTGGCGGAATCGCTGACGCGGCAGTACCTGTGATTTGGTAAGCCGCTTGGCAAGCCGCTTTGGCGCGCCGGCGGCTTCCCAATCAGGGGGCGTTGCTCGCTGTTGAAATGTCGCCTTATCATGCCGGCCAGAGAGGCGCTTCAGCCCCGAGCAACCAGGAGACGCGCGCATGAAAGTGTTGCTCATTGACGACCACCCGCTGATTTTGTCGGCCTTGAAAACCGTCATCGAAGGTCTGGGTGACGATGTCAGCGTGGTGGGGGCTGACAGCGCGGCGGCGGCTCGCCAAGCGCTGCAAGCCCACACCGATTTCAATCTTGTGCTGCTGGACTTGCAACTGGGGGACGCCAGCGGCTTCGATGTGCTGGATGAGTTCCGGGCGGCGTATCCGGCCCTGCCGGTGGTGGTGATCTCGGCCTCCGACCGGGCCAGCGACGTGATCCGCTCGATCGACCAGGGCGCGATGGGTTTTGTGCCCAAGCACAACAGCACCGAGTTGCTCGCGCAGGCCTTGAAGCTGGTGATGGTCGGCGGTATCTACGTGCCGCCGATGAGTTTGGGCAGCGAGGCCGCGCCCGCGTCCGTTCCCGCGCCGCCGGTTCGCGTTGCGCCCGGCCAAACCAAGTTGCAGCAAATCCAAGATCAGGCTCTGGCCTCGAACCATCAATCTGCGACCGGGCTGGAAGGTTTGGCCCTGACTCCGCGCCAAACCGATGTGCTGGCGCTGCTGTTGCAAGGCAAGCCGAACAAGCTGATCGCTCGCGAGCTGGGGGTGTCGGTCGAGACCATCAAAGACCATGTCGCCGCCGTCCTGAAAGCGCTGGGCGTCAACTCGCGCACGCAAGCCGTGTTGGCGGTGGGGCAAATGGTGCAGCGCCAGCCCGA
>JBIIVZ010000360.1:0-3453 GCA_044339175.1 Roseateles sp. | reverse complement strand
CAAAACCATGCTGAGCCAAAAAGGTGTCCACCAACGGCTGCCAGACATCGTTGGCCTGGGCAAACAGCTTGTGCCCGTCATCCCCAATGGCGGGCAGCAGTTGATAGTCCACCTGCCCGCCAGCAACTTGGTAGGCGTCGGCCCAGGCACGGCTGTGCTGCGGCGCGAAGTAAAAATCGTTGCGGGTGTAGATCCACAGCGTCGGTGTTGGCGCAACTGCTGCTGCCGCTGCGCCATAGGCTTGAAACAGCGCGCTCAGCTGCTCGGGCTGGCAGGGCACGCCAGGGTGTTCGATCGGGTTGCCGCCATGGCCACCGGCAAAATTGATGGCCGCCAGCAAACCCGCAGGCCGCAGCGCCGCCGCTGCCAGCGTGGCCATGCCGCCCACCGATTGCCCCACCAGCACCAGCCGGCTGCCGTCCACATCGGGCTGCAAAGCCATCGCCTGCGCCACGGCCAGAATTTGCTGGGCCGCTGCGGCCAGCGCCGGTGCATAGCGCGGCCGGGCGCAAGTCCCGCTGCTTTCAGGGTCGCCCAGGCCAGCCAGTTCGCCATAACCGAGGCGCAGCGGCACCGCCACCGCAAAGCCCTTGCGCACAAAAAACCGTGCGGCCGACTCGAAGCGCTGGCGCGCATAAGTGGCACGCTGTTGGCTGCTGCGGCCATGGCTGAGGATCAGCAACGGAAACGGCCCCGGCCCGGCCGGCTTGAACGTTGTGACGACCAAGTCACCCGCCACCATCCGGCCCGCAGCGTCCGGCACACTGACCGGCACCCGCAACACGGCCTCACGGATGTCCAGGTGCAAGTTGGCCGTGTT
Organism: Roseateles sp.; assembly: GCA_044339175.1. Lineage (GTDB taxonomy): Bacteria > Pseudomonadota > Gammaproteobacteria > Burkholderiales > Burkholderiaceae_C > Paucibacter_A. Next base: position 2,633 of record JBIIVZ010000360.1, on the reverse strand, counting down.
GAGTTGAGCGGCGGCGGGTGACGGCGCAAGCAGCCCCGCCAGAGCCGCGGCCAACAGGCTTGCCGCCAGCAGCAGCCGAGCCAACCAAGCAACGGCGAGCGGGCGAATCACGTTTTGCATGTTGCTCATCAATCAATCAGTCTAGCAATGGTGTCGGGCGCGCAGACCTTGCATAGCCAACATCACATCCGGAACACGCCGAACTTGGTCTCCGCAATCGGGGCGTTCATCGCAGCACTCAGGCCCAGCGCCAGCACGCGGCGGCTGTCGGCCGGGTCGATCACGCCGTCATCCCACAAGCGCGCCGAGGCGTAGTACGGGTGGCCTTGCTCCTCGTATTGCTGGCGGATCGGCGCTTTGAACGCCTCTTCTTCGGCCGCAGTCCAGGCACCGCCCTTGCCTTCGATACCGTCGCGCTTGACCGTGGCCAAGACGCTGGCCGCTTGGTCGCCGCCCATCACCGAAATGCGGGCGTTGGGCCACATCCACAGGAAGCGCGGCGAGAAAGCCCGGCCGCACATGCCGTAATTGCCGGCTCCGAACGAGCCGCCGATGATGATGGTGAACTTCGGGACCGCCGCGCAGGCCACGGCGGTCACCATCTTGGCACCGGCGCGGGCAATGCCTTCGTTCTCGTATTTGCGCCCGACCATGAAGCCGGTGATGTTCTGCAGGAACACCAGCGGGATCTTGCGCTGGCAGCACAGTTCGATGAAATGCGCGCCCTTGTTGGCGCTTTCGGTGAACAAAATGCCGTTGTTGGCCACGATGCCCACCGGCATGCCTTCGATATGCGCAAAGCCGCAGACCAGAGTGGTGCCGTAGCGCGCCTTGAATTCGTCGAACTCGGAGCCGTCGACGATGCGCGCAATCACCTCGCGCACATCGAACGGTTTGCGCGTGTCGGTCGGGATCACGCCGTGCAGCTCGGCCGCATCGAGCAGCGGCGCGCGCGGCGGCTGAATCAGCCCTTGCGGGTCTTTGCGCCAATTCAGGCCGGCCACCGCTTGCCGCGCAATCGCCAGCGCGTGGGTGTCGTTATTGGCCAAGTGGTCGGCCACGCCGGACAACCGCGTGTGCACATCGCCGCCGCCCAGGTCTTCGGCCGTCACCACCTCACCGGTTGCCGCCTTCACCAGCGGCGGGCCGCCCAGAAAGATCGTGCCCTGGTTCTTGACGATGATGGTTTCGTCGCTCATCGCCGGCACGTAAGCGCCACCGGCCGTGCAAGAGCCCATCACCACGGCGATTTGCGGAATGCCGGCGGCGGACAAATGCGCCTGGTTGTAGAAGATGCGGCCGAAATGGTCCCGGTCCGGGAACACATCGTCCTGGTTGGGCAGATTGGCACCGCCGGAGTCGACCAAGTAGACGCAGGGCAGGCGGTTTTGCTGGGCGATTTCTTGTGCGCGCAAATGCTTTTTGACGGTGATCGGGTAGTAAGTGCCGCCCTTCACTGTCGCGTCGTTGCAGACGATCATGCAATCGACGCCGGAGACTCGGCCGATGCCGGCGATCAGGCCACCGCCCGGTGCCGCGTTGTCATACATATTCAGGCCGGCCAGCGGTGCCAGCTCCAAGAACGGCGTGCCCGGGTCCAACAGCATTTCGACCCGGTCGCGCGGCAGCAACTTGCCGCGGCCGGTGTGCTTGGCTCTGGCCGCCGCACCGCCGCCCTGCGCGATCTGCTCCAGCCGGGCGTTCAAGTCGTCCAGCAGCAGGTGCATGGCGGTGGCATTCGATTTGAAATCCGCTGAGCGGGCGTTCAACTTGGTGATCAGGGCAGCCATCTTGTCTCCAAAAAAGCCGCGCTCAAGCATTGATGAGTTCGGCTCAATATTCTTTATTCAAGCTCACAAAACCAGGCCTTGCCCAGCGCGAGTGTGGAGAATATGCGAGCTGAAAATATTGTGCAAGTCTCACTTGAGCTTTACTCAAAAATTACGCAGAATTAGCCGGTGAACAGCCCCTCGAAAACCCAAGCCTCGAAACAGCCGGCAAGCCCGCCCGCCCTCCAGCCGCTCGAAGCTGATGGCCACGGCCGTGGCCATACCAGCCCGCCGCCGCAGCGGCGCGCGCCGGCCAGCGCCAAAACGCTGCAGCGCGTGCGGGACATCCTGCGGGCCGGCCGCGAGGTGTTTGCCGAACGCGGCTACGAGCGCGCCACCACGACCGAGATCGCCCAACGCCTGGGCATTTCCGAGGCCACCGTGTTCACCTATTTCCACAGCAAGCGCGAGCTCTGCATGCGAGTCATCGGCGATTGGTATGACGAAATCATTGCTGCCATCGAGCAAGGCCTGCCGCGCGAAGCCTCGGTGCGCGAACAGCTGGAGTTCGTCGTTCACACCCATTTGCGCCTGTTCCTGATTCAGGGCACCGGGCTGTGCGCGCTGGTGCTGTCGGAGGGGCGCACCAAGGGGCAGGAGTTCGGCGACGCCTTTGTGGAACTGCAGCGCCGCTACACCGCGCCGCTGATGGAGTTGCTGGCGCGCGGCCAGGCCAGCGGCGAGGTGCGCGCCGACATTCCGCTGCGCTTGTTGCGCTCGCTGGTGTTCGGGCCGATGGAGCATATGTTGTGGGAGGTCATCATCGCCAACCGTCAAATCGACATCGACGTTAGCGCCCGCGAC
>JBIIVZ010000434.1:0-3019 GCA_044339175.1 Roseateles sp. | reverse complement strand
GCGCTTGCGCTCGACGCCGACCCCACCATGCCCCTGCTGTGGGCGCTGCGTGAAGACCTGCAACTGACCGGCACCAAGTTCGGCTGCGGCATGGCACTGTGCGGTGCCTGCACCGTCCATCTGGACGGCCAAGCCGTGCGCTCTTGCAGCACGCCGCTGTCGGCCGCTGCCGGCAAAAAGATCACCACCATCGAAGGCATCAGCACCAGCAAGACCGGCCGCGCGGTGCAAGCCGCCTGGACCCGGATCGACGTGCCGCAATGCGGCTACTGCCAAAGCGGCCAGATCATGAGCGCTTGCGCCCTGCTGGAGAGCAAAAAGTCGCCGACCGACGCCGACATTGACGGCGCGATGAGCGGCAACATCTGCCGCTGCGGCACCTACAACCAGGTCCGCGAGGCGATTCACAGCGCCGCCGTGGCGCTGGCCCCGGCCAAGAAAGGGGCTTGAGATGACGTCCCTTCCTAACAGAACAAGCACCACCTCCCGCCGCACGTTCTTGAAGTCCAGCGCCGGCTCCGCACTGGTGATTGGCTTTGCCCTGCCCCTCGGCACCGGCTTGCTGGCCAAGCAGGCCGTGGCCGCAGCTGCGACGGGCCAGAACAGCAACACCTTCGCGCCGAACGCCTGGCTGCGCATCACGCCGGACAACCGCATCACCATCATCTGCGGCTCGGCCGAGATGGGCCAAGGCGTGTTGACCGCCATCCCGATGCTGATGGCCGAAGAGCTGGACGCCGACTGGAAGCTGGTCAGCGTCGAGCAGGCCCCCGTCGATGCGGCCTACAACAACCCGATGTTCGGCATGCAGGCCACCGGCGGCAGCACCACCATCCGAGCGCATTGGACGCCGGTGCGCCAAGCCGGCGCAGCGGCCCGCGAAATGCTGGTGGCCGCCGCCGCCGAGCGCTGGAAGCTCGACGCCCGACAACTGCGCACCGAACGCAGCCATGTGATCGCGCCGAGTGGCAAAAAGATCTCTTACGGCGCGCTGGTCGAAGCGGCTGCCAAGCAGCCGGTGCCCGAAAAGCCGCTGCTGAAGGCATCGAAAGACTTCAAGATTCTGGGCAAACCCACCGCCCGCCTGGACACCCCGGCCAAGGTCAACGGCACAGCCAAGTTCGGCATCGACGCGCACATCGACGGCATGCTGGTGGCCGTGATGGCCCGTGCGCCATTCCCCGACGCGCAGGTCAAGTCCATGGACGAGTCCAAGGCCCGCGCCATCAAGGGCGTGCAAAAAATCATCACCATCCCGCATGGCGTGGCCGTGTTGGCCGATGGCTACTGGGCTGCCAAACAAGGCCGCGACGCCTTGGCCGTGCAGTGGGAGATGGGCGCGCAAGCGGCCCTTTCCAGCGCCCGGGTGTCCGCCCTGCTGGACGAGGCCGCCAGCCACGCCGGAGCCGTGGCGCTGGAGACCGGCAATGTGCTCGAGGCCAGCGGCGCTGCGGCCCTGAAGTTGAGCGCCAGCTACGAAGTGCCCTACTTGGCGCACGCCTGCATGGAGCCGCTGAACTGCCTGGCCTGGGTGCGCAATGACGAGGTGACGATCTGGGCCGGCACGCAAAGCCAAGGGCCGGCGCAAGGCATTTTGGCCCAGGTGTCCGGCGTCACGCAAACCAGCATCAAGATCAACACGATGCTGCTGGGCGGCGGTTTTGGGCGCCGTTTCGCGCCTGATTTCATCATCGACGCGACGCTGCTGTCCAAGCTCAGCGACACCCCGGTCAAGCTGATCTACAGCCGCGAAGACGACATGGCGGCCGGCTACTACCGCCCTGCGTCGCTGGTGCGCTTCGAGGGCGCACTGGATGCCAAGGGCCAGATCAGCCTGCTGCGGGCCGACGTGGCCTCGCCGTCCATCATGGCCGCTTCGGGCTTCATGAAGCTGCCGGAATCCGGCGTCGACGCGATGGCTGTTGAAGGCCTGGCCGACCACCCCTACGACATCGCCAACCAGCGCATTGCCTACGGCCGTGCCGAGCCGGGCCCGCAGGTCTGGTTCTGGCGCTCGGTCGGGCATTCGCAAAACGCTTTTTTCATCGAAAGCTTCATCGACGAAATGGCCGCCGCCGCCAAGGCCGACCCGCTGCAGTTCCGCTTAGGCCTGCTGAGCAAAAAGCCGCGCCACCGCGCCGTGCTGGAAGCCGCAGCGACCAAGGCCGGCTGGGGCCAGCCGTTGCCTGACGGCGTCAAACGCGGCATTGCGGTGGCCGAAAGCTTTGGCAGTTACGTCGCCCAAGTGGCCGAAGTTTCGGTCGGCCCGGACGGCACGCCCAAGGTGCACCGCGTGGTGGCGGCGGTGGACTGCGGCATGACCGTCAATCCGCTGACGATTGCGCGCCAGATCGAAGGTGCCATCTGCTTCGGCTTGTCCGCTGCGCTGTACGGCAAGATCACCCTGAAAGACGGCCGCGTCGAGCAAGGCAACTTCCACGACTACCCCGTCCTGCGACTCAGCGAGATGCCCAAGGTCGAAGTCCACATCTTGCCCAGCACCGAGTCCCCCGGCGGTATCGGCGAGCCCGGCACCCCGCCGATCGCCCCCGCGGTCACCAACGCCCTCTTTGCCCTGACCGGCGTGCGCGTGCGCAGCTTGCCGATCGACAGCGGGTTGTTGAAGAAGGCTTGATCGAGGAGAAGCCCGCCCTTTTTTTCAACCCGAGGCCCGCCGAATTTCAGCGGGCCTCGTTGTTTGTGGAGCCTGGGCGATGGCGGATCTCGTAGAGCGGGTCGCGACCCGCGCTGTCCGCATCGGCTGACCTCGCCCATTCGGCCACGCTTGGCCATTTGCGTATCCCGGTGATCTCGCCCCACAGAGTTTTGGAGTCAGCCCCAAAATTTGAAGGGAGTGAGATCAAACCCTGGCCCGCATGCTTTTGTAGTTCTCACAAGAAAGAGATGGGCCGCCCCGACCTTTCTTGACCCCCTCGGGAGGCGGACGACGTAGGTCGTCGGCCTGGGGGCGCTCACAAGAAAGGGACGGGCTGCCCCGACCTTTCTTGACCCCCTCGGG
>JBIIVZ010000119.1:0-6670 GCA_044339175.1 Roseateles sp. | reverse complement strand
CCACCGAACTTGGCAGCCAGCACGGTTGCAATAGCAGCCGTCAGCGTGGTCTTGCCATGGTCAACGTGACCGATCGTGCCCACATTGACGTGGGGCTTGGTACGTTCAAACTTGCTTTTTGCCATTTCTGCGCTCCTGAAAAGGGGTCGATCAGACTAGAAGAAGGTATCTCAAAACTGTGGTGCCCATGACGCGGATCGAACGCGTGACCTCTCCCTTACCAAGGGAGTGCTCTACCACTGAGCCACATGGGCATCGGCACGGGTTTGAAGGCAACTCCAGCACACCCACTGCTGAACCATCAAACCGGTAACGACGCAAACTTTCTAGAACCACCGCACAGCACTGGAGCGGGAGACGGGAATCGAACCCGTGCTATTAGCTTGGAAGGCTAAAGTTCTACCATTGAACTACTCCCGCCCGGGAGATCTGCTTTCTGGTTTTTTTATTCCGGCTTGCTTATTCACTCACTCTTTGAAATCGAGATGCCGAACCAGCCGGCATCTCGAATCAAACAATAAGTTTGCCTTGGTGGAGGAGGCTGGATTCGAACCAGCGTACGCGTTAGCGGGCAGATTTACAGTCTGCTGCCTTTAACCACTCGGCCACCCCTCCAAGGCAAGCCCACAATTCTAGTGGAGGAATGACGCCGTTGCAAACATTATTGTGAAAAAGTTTTCAACCTGCTCAAGTCCCGTCTGCAAGACCGCTCGAATACGCGCTCGCCAAAGCATCCAGTCGAGCCCGTGCGCGCTCGCCCTGCCACACCAACAACTCGCCGCGCCGGAACGCTGCTTTCAACGCCTCCAGCGCTTGACGCTGCTCGGCTTGGCTGCCCGGCACCAACACGAGGTCGGCACCGGCCTGAACCGCCAACACAGCCGCCCGGCCATACCCGTAGCGCTGCTGGATGGCAGGGTCTGCCAACGAGTCGCTGATCACCACGCCGTCATAGGCCCAGTCGCGCCGCACGATCTCGCCGAGCACCTTGGGCGACAGCGTGGCCGGATGATCCGGGTCGATTTGCGTGTAGAGGACGTGGGGCAGCATTAATACGGGCGCGAAGTCCTTCACCGCATGAAACGGCTGCAGCTCCAGCGCATCCAGCTCGGCCCGTGATTTATCCACGCTGGCCAGGCTAGGGGCCGGCTCGACCACCGCATCGACCGGGCTGGGGAATTGTGTGAAACAGCACGCCACGCCCTCGCGCAGCGAGCCGCGCATCCACGCCGCCAGATAGGCAGGATCGACCGGCCGGGCCGGGTCGATGCCGGCACCCAGCGCAGGCGAAAAGTTCCAATTGAAGCCCAGGTTACGCAGCAGACGGGCCGCCTGCGCACCGGCGATTTCAGCCGCAGCTTCGCCGTCGCCATCGCTGCACCCCAGCGCCGTCAAGCCCTCGGACGGCTCGATGCCGATCAAAGCGCCCGCGCCCATCAGTTCGCGCAGCTGATGCGTCAGCTGCTGAATTTCAACTTCGTTGCCCAGATTTCTGTCGAGCAGACACACCGCACGAATCTGGTTTTTGCGCAAAAACTCGGCGGTAGCCTTGTCCAGTTGCTGGCCCTGGATATCGACCATCAATAATTGGCCGGGATGAAATTCAGTCATGACAGGTCTCAGTTCGTTGGGGTGATTTGGGTGACTTTGGCCAGCGGCGGCCATCGGTCAGTTGGTTGATCGGGATTGCGGCCGCAGGCTCGTGCCAACGCGGCCGGTAGGTCTAGATCTTTAGGCCCGCCGGGGCGATTGGCAACGGGACGCGTCAGCTGAGCTCAATTTCCTCCCCTTCCACCACGACGCGCTGCAAGTTCAAGTGACGGTCCAGCACGACCACATCGGCCCATGCGCCGATGCGCAACTGGCCCCGATCGGTCAACCCCAGGTACTCAGCCGCCACGCTTGAAACGCGCCGGGACGCTTCGGCGATGCCCAGACCCAGCTCGACCAAATTGCGCAGCGCCTGGTCCATCGTCAGGCAGCTGCCAGCCAGCGTGCCGTCGGGCAAGCGCACGCCGCCCAGGCATTTGTGGACGGTGTGGCGGCCGAGCCGGTAAGCGCCATCGGGCATGCCCGCAGCAGCGGTGGAATCGCTGACGCAGAACAGGCCCGGAATGGCCCGCAGCGCCACGCGAATCGCGCCCGGGTGGACATGCTGCAGGTCGGGGATGATTTCCGCATAGCGGGCGTGGGCCAGCGCCGCGCCGACCATGCCGGGCTCGCGGTGATGCAGGCCGGTCATCGCGTTGAACAAATGGGTGAAGCCGCTTGCCCCCTGCTGCAGCGCCGCCACACCGTCCTCGTAACTGCCGGCGGTGTGACCGATCTGGACCTGAAACCCGGCCGCGCGCAGCTGCGGAATCAAGTTCAGCATGCCCGGCAGTTCGGGTGCGACGGTGATCAGCTTGATCGGCGCCAACAGATTCAAGGCCAGCAGCTCATCCAGCGAGGCTGACTTGGCAAAAGCGGGCTGAGCCCCGAGCTTGTCCGGGTTGATGTAGGGCCCTTCCAGATGCACGCCCAGCAAGCGCGCGCCCTTCGGAGTGCGCTCCCTGCAGGCCGGCCCCAGCGCCAGCAGCGCGGTACAGATGTCGTCCAGCGGCGCGGTCATCGTGGTGGCCAGCATCGAAGTCGTGCCGTGGCGCGCATGCAGCCGCGCGATCTGATGCACCGCCTCGCCGCCCTCCATCGTGTCGTGGCCACCGCCGCCATGCACATGCAGATCGATGAAACCGGGCAGCAGCAAGGGCAGATCGCCGGCCTCCAGCAACAACTGGGGCTCCGACACCGGCGCGCCTTCAATGGCTGTGATGCGCCCTTGCTGATGCGTCAGGAAGCCGCGCACAAAGCCCTGCGGCGTCAGCACGAAGCCGTCGATCCGTTGCGAGGCAGTCATAGGGAACTCCTTCGCCTTGTTTTCAGAAGTCATGGCGCATTTTGCCGTTCAAGCGCCTGGCGAATCAGGTGCAAAGCGCCGTCGGCCGAATCCCCCAGAGGCGTCACGCACCGGGCGCGGGTAGCGCCCGAAAAAAGCGGTGCCAAACGCAAGGCAATGCTGCCCGACAAGGCCAGCGGCAGTTGTGCTTCGGGGTCCAGCGCCCGCCCGATGCGCTCCAACTCCAACACGGCGGCGTCCAGAAATTGAACCGCCACCGGGTCGCTCGCCGCATGGTCGAACACCAGCGGTGCCAAGCCGGCATAGCCCGGCTGACCGGCCGCCGCACACCAAGCCAGCAGCGCCTCCCGGTTGGACCCCGCCAGCGCCAGGACAGCCAGCGCCAACGGGCCCAGCGGAGCCCGACCGTCCAGCGCCTGATGGGTGTGGCGCATGGCCAATTGTCCCAGCCAGGCCCCGCTGCCCTCGTCGCCAATCTGCCAGCCCCAGCCGCCCGCGAGGACGCGGCTGCCGTCACGCCGCAAAGCCTCGCCGACCGAGCCGGTGCCGGCCGCAATCACCGCCCCGGCCTGCCCGCCGTGGGCTCCGAGCAAGGTCGTGAAGCCGTCGTGCTCCAGCAACAGCGCCGCAAAGCCCGGCTGTTGGGCGATGAAGGCCTGCGTTTGCGTCGCCAAACCGACACCCGCCAAGCCCAGCCCGATAGCGCAGGACGCCAGGTCGGGCAGGCCGCCACCAGCTTGCGCGCCAGCCTGCTGCAGCGCTTGCAGAATATGCCGCCAGGCCTGCTCGACCCCTTGGCCAAGCGCCGACGGGCCGGCCTCCCCTTGGCCCAGCAAGCGGCCGGCGCGGTCGGTCAAGCGCAGCCGCGTGCCGGTGCCGCCACCGTCCACGCCGATCAGGAAGCGGATCGCGCTATTCGGCTGATGCGGCTGACCCGCCCGAACCGACCGACAGCTGCTTGAAAAACTCAATATCGCCATCTCGTCACATGCCCACGGACGGTTCTGCAGCATTCAAATCCCAACTGATCGGCCGGCCTCGCGCCTGCAACCAGGCCTGCGCTTGAGAAAAATGCCCGCAACCGATGAAGGGACGCGGAGGCCGGGTGGCGGACAGCGGCGACGGGTGGTTGGCCTGCAGCAGCAGGTGTTGCGGGCCGGCCGCCGAGATCAACGCCGCCTTCGCTTGGGCGTGCGCGCCCCACAGCATGAAGACCTTCGGTGCCGGATCGCTGGCGGCGCACGCAATCAACGCGTCGGTCAAGGCCTCCCAGCCGAGCTTGGCGTGGCTGGCCGGTGCGCCGTCTTCCACCGTCAAGCAGGTGTTCAACAGCAACACGCCACGCCGCGCCCAGGCACCCAGATGACCGCTGACAACGGGCGACTGACCCAGATCGCGCTGCAATTCCTTGAAAATATTGCGCAGGCTGGGCGGAACCTTCACGCCGGGCGGCACCGAGAACGCCAGCCCTTCGGCCTGACCCGGCCCGTGATACGGGTCCTGCCCGAGGATGACGACGCGCGTGCTGTGCAGCGGCGTCAACGCCAACGCACGCAACGGTTCGGGCGGGTAGATCAAGGCAGCTGCCGCTTCACTTTGGGCCAAGTGGGCAAGATGAGCCAGCACAGCGCGGCCCGCAGCACTGGCCAGCCAAGCGTCCACCGCAGGCTGCCAGCCCGCGTCCACAGCCGCCAGATCGAGCTTCAAGAAAACAGCTGCGCCAGCGCCGCACCGGGGTCAGGAGCGCGCATGAAGGCTTCGCCGACCAAATAGGCATGGACGCCGGCGGCGCGCATTTTCTGCACGTCGGCCGCCGTCTGAATGCCGGACTCGGTCACCAGCAGACGGTCGGCCGGCATGTTCTTCAGCAAGCCCAGCGTCGTCTCGAGCGTGACCTCAAAGGTGCGCAGATTGCGGTTGTTGATGCCGATCAGCGGCGTGCGCAAGCGCAGCGCACGCTCCAGCTCGGCACCGTCGTGCACCTCCACCAGCACCGCCAGCTTCAGGCTGAGGGCTTGCGCCTCCAGCTCGGCCATTTGCTCATCGCTGAGGCAGGAGGCGATCAGCAAAATGCAGTCGGCCCCCATCGCGCCGGCCTCGTAGACCTGGTAGTCCGCCACCATGAAGTCCTTGCGCAGGACGGGCAGATCGCACGCGGCGCGCGCCTGCACCAGGTACTCGGTCTGGCCCTGAAAGAACTGCGCATCGGTCAGCACGCTCAAGCAGGCCGCGCCATGCTGGGCGTAGCTCTGGGCGATGGCGGCCGGGCGGAAGTCCGCGCGCAACACGCCCTTGCTGGGGCTGGCTTTTTTGATCTCGGCGATGACGGCGCTGCCGCCGGCCGCGACCTTGGCATGCAACGCTGCAGCAAAGTCGCGCGCATCGGCTCGCAGCGCGGTGTGTTCGGCCTCTTCGCGCAAGCTGCTCAACGAGCGGCGCTGGCGCGCTGCGGCGATTTCTTCATGTTTGACCGCGACGATGCGGCGCAGGATGTCGGACATTTTTTTCGCTTTCTCAGGACGGGGCTGGGCCGTGACTTGACGTGATTTAGGCCAGCGCTGCGGTGTGATTCAAGGCCTGGGTGGCGGCGACAAACTGATCCAGCTTGGCGCGCGCCGCACCGCTGGCAATCGCCGTGCGGGCCAATGCGATACCGTCGGCAATCGAGTCGGCCACGTTGGCGGCGTAGAGCGTCGCACCGGCATTCAGGATGACGATGTCACGGGCCGCGCCTTCCTCGTTGTCCAGCGCGCCGAGCAACATCAGCCGCGACTCTTCCGGGCTGCCCACCTTCAAGCTGCGGTTCGACGCCATCGCCATGCCAAAGTCTTCCGGGTGGATTTCATATTCGCGCACTTCGCCGTTTTTCAGCTCGCCGACCCAGGTGCCCGCGCCGAGCGAAATCTCGTCCATGCCGTCCTTGCCGTACACCACCAGCGCGTGCTCGGCCCCCAGCCGCTGCATCACCCGCACTTGGATGCCGACCAGATCGGGGTGGAACACGCCCATCAGGATATTGGTCGCGCCGGCCGGATTGGTCAGCGGCCCGAGGATGTTGAAGATGGTGCGCACCCCCAGCTCACGCCGCACCGGGGCGATGCTCTTCATCGCCGGGTGATGATTGGGGGCGAACATGAAGCCGATGCCGGTCTGCGCCACGCATTGCGCGATTTGCGCCGGTGGCAGTGAGATGCAAGCGCCCAGCGCTTCCAGCACATCGGCACTGCCGGTCTTGCTGGACACACTTCGGTTGCCATGTTTGGCCACCAGCGCACCGGCCGCGGCCGCCACGAACATCGAGCAAGTGGAGATATTGAAGGTGTGCGCGCCGTCACCGCCGGTGCCCACCACGTCGACCAGATGCGCATTCGGCGGCACCGGCACTTGGGTGGACAGCTCGCGCATCACCTGCGCAGCAGCGGTGATCTCGCCAATCGTTTCCTTCTTGACCCGCAGGCCCACCAGGATGGCGGCCGCCATCACCGGCGAGACCTGCCCGGCCATGATGCGGCGCATCAGCGTCAGCATTTCGTCGTGGAAGATTTCGCGGTGCTCGATGACGCGGGTCAGCGCTTCTTGATCAGTAAAAAACATGTCGATTCCTGTCCGGCAAATTTGCAACTTATCGGGACTTACAAAAAATTGTTCCAGCTAGGAGCCTGGGCATGACGCCGACGACAGTACGCCTGTGCGGCAAGGCAGAAGAACGACGCTGGGGCGATTTTGCGTAAGTCCTCCTTACGAAAAGTATTCGCGCATGGCGGCCACGGCCCG
>JBIIVZ010000003.1:0-22156 GCA_044339175.1 Roseateles sp. | reverse complement strand
GACTGGGTTCGATCTGGCACGACCAGACATCGCCACGACTGACATCAAAAATAACCTGTCGATGGCCGACGCCAAACAAGCATTCGGACACCACCGGGATATTCAAATGCCGCAGCATCTGGCGTGCGGCATCGCCGTTGCGCTGCCCTACGTTGATAGCGTCGCCGCGAATATAGGACGGGAACATATTGCCGCCGCCAAAGATCTTGGCTTCGCATTCGGCACCCGCCACACCGGCTATGGCCAGTTGCGCCAATATCAATTGAACTGCTTCATCGCCATACCGAGCATCCAAGTCCTGCGCCTGCACCTGCACCTGCCCACGCTTTGGGCGGTTCGGCAATAGAAAATGCGACATACCGCCAATGCGGCTCGGCGGATGCCACAACGTGATTGAAACGCACGACCCCAGGATCGTTCGCAACTGATAGTCCTCATCGGCCACAAACCAATCGCCCGGCTGCAAAAAAACATCAATCAGGTGATTGCTTGTCGGCATCTCACATGTGCCGCCCAAATACTGACGGTGCCACCATCTTCAGCTCGCTATTTATATTATTCAGGCTTTCGGCGTGGCCGATACAAAAATGACCACCCGGCTTCAGTGTGGCAATCACTCGTGCCACCACTTCTCGCTTGGTCGCATCACTGAAATAAATCATCACATTTCGTAAAAAAACCAGGTCAAAATTCCCAACGTTGGGCAAGGGTATATTCAAATTAAGCTGCCTGAAAATCACCCGACTGCGTAATTGGCGATCAATCAGCAACTGCCCCTGATGTTCATCCTCGCCCTTGCGACAAAAGCGACGCAAATACTCGGGCGGCACGTGGCGGGCGCGCTCCAGCGGGTAGATACCGCGCTGTGCGCCTTTCAGTACCTGCACGCTGATGTCGGTGCCCAGCACTTCCCAGGGGGTGTTTTCGAGGCAGTCGGCCAGCACCATGGCGATGCTGTAAGCCTCCTCGCCCGTGCTGCTGGCCGCACTCCAGACCCGGAATGGCTGGGTGCGGTGGCGAGCCGCCAGCGCTTGCTCACGCAGAAACTCGAAATGCTTGATTTCCCGAAAGAAATAGGTTTCGTTGGTCGTCAACAAGTCGATCGCCACCTGCACTTCGTCAGCGTGCCGCCCCGACGCCAGCAACTCGAAATATTGGCTGAAATTGCTCAGGCGGTGCGCCGCCACGCGCTTGAACAAACGCCCCATCACCAGCGCTTTTTTGGAGTCGGCCATGGTGATGCCGGCCTGCTCGAAGATGAAGCGCTGGAAGCGCGCCAGTTCGTCGTCGGTGATCGAACGGATGCCGTGCGGATTGGCGGGCGATATGGACATGCGGACTCAGTGCTGCAGTTCGGGCAGGTCAGGTGGCTCGCCTGCGACCAGCCCCTGCGCCAACGCGCCCATCTCCTCGACCGACAGCACGCTCCGGGCGTTCAGCAAGATGACGAACTTGCCGTTCACCTTGCCAATGCCTTCGATAAAGTCACTGCGGATCTTGGCCCCGAAGCTGGGCGGCGGCTCGATGTCGGTGGCCGCTATTTCCAACACCGCCTGGACCGAATCGACCACCACGCCCATGCTCTTGTGCTCGCCCTCGGCCACGCCCTGACGGTCACCGTCCGTCGAGCTTTCGACCTCGATGATGATGATGCAAGTGCTCTTGGTGATGACCGTGGCGGTCTTGCCAAAACGGCTGGACAAGTCCACCACCGGCACCACCGCACCGCGCAAATTGATCACGCCGCGGATGCAGGCCGGCATCATCGGCACCTCGGTCAGGTTGGCATACCAGATGATTTCCTTGATGCACAGGATGCCGATGCAGAACATCTCGCCGCCCAGCATGAAGGTCAGGTATTGCTTGTTTTGCTGCGCTTTGACCGCCGCCGACTGGGCCATCGTCGGGGCGTCTGACTGCGCAGCGGGCAAGGTATTCAGCGACCGTTGGCCGGTCTGGACCATGGCGTTCATGGCGGCTCCTTCAGAACTTGGAGAACTTGGACTCGTCGACGTCAGCGCCGGCCAACTGCACCGCCTTGCCGCCGCCCACAAAGCTGCGCCGCTTAGGCGACGTGGACCGGTTGTCGTAGCTGGCCTTGCTGGGGCTGGAACTGCCGGCCCGGCCTTGACCGGCCCCGTCGAGCTTGAAGAAGGACATGGTTTGCTGCAACTGCTCAGCCTGCCCACTCATTTCTTCCGACGTGGCGGCCAGCTCTTCGGAGCTGGAGGCGTTTTGCTGGGTCGTCTGGTTCAGCTGGCTGACGACCGAATTGATCTGCCCGACGCCGGACGACTGCTCGGCCGAGGCCGCTGAAATCTCCTGCACCAGATCGGAGGTCTTGCGGATGTTGGGCACGATTTCAGCGAGCAAACCACCGGCCCGTTCGGCCAGTTCAACACTGTGAGTGGCCACTTCGCCAATTTCCTGCGCAGCGATCTGGCTGCGTTCGGCCAGCTTGCGCACCTCGGCCGCGACCACCGCAAAGCCCTTGCCGTGGTCACCGGCGCGAGCCGCTTCAATCGCGGCGTTGAGGGCCAGCAAATTGGTCTGCGCGGCAATGTCGTCGATGATGCTGATCTTTTTGGCGATCTGTTTCATCGCTGCCACCGTGGCGTTGACCGCCTCACCGCCCTCCGCTGCATCCTGGGCCGCCTTGCTGGCCATGCCTTCGGTGACCTTGGCGTTCTCGGTGTTCTGGGCAATCGACGAACTCATTTGCTCGATCGATGCGCTGGTCTCCTCCACGCCCGCCGCTTGCTGGCTGGCCGCTTGGGACAAGGATTGCGCGGTGGCGCTGACCTCTTCCGACGCGCTGGCCAGCGACTGTGCGCCGCCGTTCACGTCTGCCACCACTTGCGACAGCTTGGTGATCATGGTTTGCATCGCTTGCAGCAACTGACCGGTTTCGTCCTTGGCGCTGCTTTCGATGCGCACGGTCAGGTCGCCCTCAGACAAGCGGATGGCCGCATCCTTGGCCTTGTTCAACGGCGCGGTGATGCTGCGGCTGATGATGTAGCCCAAGCCGACACCGAGCAACACACCCAGCGCCATCGTCGTCAACATGATGACGCGGCCGTTTTCGTACAACGCGGTGGTTTCGTCCGAAGCGGCTTTTGCACGGCCTTCTTTCAGCACGGCCAACGACGTCATCATTTCATCGAGGCCTTCGGCCCTTTCACGCGTGCTTTGCAAGGCTTTCGTCAACTCCTCGCTGCGCTGCTCCATTTTCTCGTTGGCCGCCAGATTGAGCGAATGAAACAAGTCCTTTTCATAAAGCTCCCAGGCTTTGGCATAGACCACGAACATATCTTTCGCCTTCTCGCTGACAAACAGCGGCTTGGCCGCATCGACCTGTACTTTCAACGATGCGATATATTTTTTGATCGCCTCCAGATGACCTTGCCGCTCGGCCGGCGTTGTGGCCAACATGAAGTTGGCGCGAGCACGGCCGATATAGATCAAATTTATATTAGCCTCCTTGATGTGAGAAATTCCTAACACCTCTTGAAAATACATTCCATCAGCCAGATCATTGATCTTACTGGCGTTGTTGATACCCACCAGACCCACCACGATGCTGATGGCCGCCACCAGCAAGAACCCGACGATGAGGCGAAAACCAATTTTCATATTTGCAAACATGTCGATACTCCGTATTTATAACAATCTACCGATTGACCAAAATTTATATTAAATTCGCTACAGAAATACTTGCCCGCTGACTGGCCAACATCGCCTGCCGCACCAGCGTTGGCACATCCAGAATCAACGCCACATCGCCGCTACCTAAAATCGTTGAGCCGCTGATGCATTTGATTTCGCTGAACAACTGCCCCAGCGGCTTGATGACAGTTTGAAACTCGCCCAGCAAGGTATCCACCACCAAGCCGGCCTTATGCCCGCCATATTTGAGGACGACAATGTTCTCGCCTTTGCTTGGCTTGCCCTGAATTCCGAAAATCTCGCGCAGCCGGATAAAGGGCAGCACTTGGCCGCGCAGATTGGTGTAGTTGTGCCCGGGTTCGGCGGTGTAAGCCACACACTCTTCGATCATGTCCAGCGGGATCGCGTAAACCGACTTGCCCACCGACACCAAAAAGCCGTCGATGATGGCCAGCGTCAGCGGCAGGCGCACCGTCACCGTGGTGCCCACGCCCTCTTGACTGCCCAAACTGACCGTGCCGCGCAAGGCCGTGATGTTGCGTTTGACCACATCCATGCCGACACCGCGACCGGACAACTGCGTGACCGCGCCGGCGGTTGAAAAGCCGGGCTCGAAGATCAACGCAAAGACTTCTTCGTCGCTGAGGTGGGCACCCGCCTCGACCAACCCGCGCTCCACCGCCTTGGCCAGCACCAAGTCGCGCTGAATGCCACCGCCGTCGTCTTGCACCGTGATGACGATGCTGCCGGAATCGTGGCAAGCCGTCAGCCGCAGCGAACCCTGCGCGGGCTTGCCCCTGGCCAGGCGCACGGCGGCCGACTCGATGCCGTGGTCAATGGCGTTGCGCACCAAGTGCAGCAGCGGATCGCCGATTTTTTCCACCACCGTCTTGTCCAGTTCCGTGTCTTCGCCTTCGATACACAGCGCGATGTCTTTGCCGAGTTCGCGCGACACGTCGTGCACCACGCGCTGGAAACGGTTGAAGGTGCCGCCGATCCGGACCATGCGCAACTGCAGAGCGCTGTCACGCAGTTCTTCGACCAGGCTGTTCAATTTGGAGGTCCGTTCGTGCAGACCGGGCACGCCCGTTGTCTGCGCCACCTGCTGCACGCTGGCACCGGCGATGATCAGCTCGCCGACCAGATTGATCAGTTGATCGAGCTTGTCGGCATCGACGCGGATCGAGCGGCTCTCGCTGGCTTGGCGTTGCCGGCCCGCGACGGGCTCAAGCAGGGCCATCGGCGCGGCCTCGGTCGGCAGCGACGAGGGGCCGTCTTGCTGCTCCGCAACGCGTTGCGTTTCAGCCGAGGCAGACAAACCAGGCAACCCGGCCTGCCAGCCCTGCACCAGGGCCAACTCCGGCGCACTCAGGCTGCCGCAGCGCAGCAGCAACTCGCCCAAGCCCGCGCACTCACGGCGCAATTCGAGCAATGCGGCGAAAGCGTCGATACGGCTGTGCGGCTGCATGATCCGCAAGCTGCAATCGTCCATCACGAACTCGAACACATGCTCGATGGCGGCTTGATCGGCCAAGCTTTGAAAGGCGATCTCGAAACCGAGGTAGCAGGTCTCAGGCTCCATCTTGGCCACTGCGGGCAGCGCGTCAAGCACCGTCTCCAGCCAACTGACCTGCCCGACCGTGGCCAGATAGCTGATGAAGGAGAGCGGGTCAAGGCCGTTTTTCAGCACGTCCGGCCCAAAGCGCACCGAGATATGCCAATGATCGGCCTGCACCCGGTCGGCCCCATGGCCGCCGTTGAGCGCCTCGCCGTCGTCAGTGGTGCGCAGAGCTGGCGCAGTGGCGTCCCCTGCCCGTGCCTCCGCTGCGCTCCCCACCTCTGTCGTCGCCCTGTTTGCCGTCTCCCCGCCCGCCAACCAGACGCTCAATTGCGCCAGCAGCGGCGCGCCCTGCAATTGCAGCGCCGGCAGCGGATCCAACTGACCGGCCGCCAGGGCATCCACCAGGGACGCGATGTGGTCGCAGCAGGACAGCAACAGCAGCAGCAAATCGTCACTCAGGCGGAGCGTGCCGGCGCGCACCCGGTCGAGCACGCTCTCGACCCCGTGGGTGAAATCCACGATGTGCTCGAGCCTGAACAAGCCGGCCGAACCCTTGATGGTGTGTGCCGCACGAAATATCGAATTGACCAACTCGTCGCTCTGGGCCGCTTGATCAAAGTCGAGCAAGGCGCTCTCCATGTCGGCGAGCAGGTCACGACATTCGACGATGAAGGTTTGCAGTGGATCGTCAAGATTCATGAGCTTGGCCGGTAGCAACGGTTGGCATCGCCGGTGGCGCGAGCTCGGCAAAGTGCACGCCCAGATTGAGCAGCTTGAAGACATCGAGCACCGCCGGGCTGTGCGCGACCAAACGCGGCGCGGCCTGCCCAGCGGGTGCCGTTTGTTGGCTCAGCAACAGCAGTTGCACGCCGGCCGTGTCGATTTCGGTGACACCGGACAAATCGATCGCCAGCGCTGCCGGCTCGCTGGTCAGCAACTGTTTGAGCTCGTCCGCTCGAAAGATGGTCAGCTCGCCGGTGAGGCGTAACACTTCGGCGCGAGGCGCAAACACGGCGGAAAGCGTGGAAGGGGTGGAGCCAGACATGGGATACCTCCTGGAAATGGAAGGGACGAGATGCCTCAGGGCAAGCACAGCCGTTGCACGGCGTCGATCAATTTGTCCGGCTGGAACGGCTTGGCCACCCAGGCGCGAGCACCTGCGGCACGGCCCTCGGCCATCTTTCCTTCCTCGGACACGGTGGTCAGCATGATGACCGGGGTGAACTTGTAGGCCGTCAGTTGTTTGACAGCTTTGAGAAAACTGATGCCGTCCATCACCGGCATATTGACGTCACTGATAATCAGATTCACCTTTTGCCCGGTCAGCTTGGCCAGCGCATCGCGGCCGTCGCAGCCCTCGATCACGAGGTAACCGGCCGAACGCAAGGCCACACCCAATACTTGCCGCATCGAGGTGGAGTCATCCACGATCATGATGGTCTTGGCCATACCGTCCTTCTGAAAATATATTCCGGCCTACGGCTCAGGAAAATTGATTGAATAACTCGACAAAAGCCGCGCGACTGACCGGCTTTTTAATACTGCCCAATAGTTTGAAGCGCCGCAACCTTGCCACCAGCGATGCCGCATGCATCACATCACCGCCCTGGCCTGAAACAATAATCAGCGCTCCGCCATACCCATCGCCGGCCACCTGTTCCATGAACAAAAACCCATCCATGCCCGGCATGTGCAAGTCGGTCACCACCAAGTCGAAGTGCGCCTTGCCACCCATCAATCGCAGCGCATCGCTGCCGCTGGACGCCTGGGTGATCTGGGCAAACCCCAAATCATGCAGAATCCCCGAAATGGCCTCCAGTTGAAAGGAGTCGTCGTCCACCACCAATACCTTCAGGTCGGCACGGCTGGCCAAGTTATAGAAAAACGAGTTAGCAACCATTGAGTTCATCGCAATCCTGTCAGTTCTTGGTGTAGTGATAATGTTGGTCGGCCATGTTCGACCCTCGATTCAAGGCCTCGAGCCATTCGTTTGAGCTCGGCAAGGCGTCCACGCCGATCAGCGTCAGGCTCTCCTGCATCTGCCCCATGTTGTCGAGCACGCCGCTGAGCATTTGCGATACCCGGTCCTGGAACTGCAGGGACATCAACTGCCGCTCGACCTCGCGCCGCACCGTGATGCCGTGGCTTTGCATGCGGTCGGCCGACGCCCCCAAGGCCCCCACGTGGCCAAGCACATGCTCGACCAAGTCGCCAGACAAAGTCACCGCCTGCTTGTCCTGCAAGGTCGTCTCTTCTGCTGCATCCATCGTCGTGCTCATGATCGAAACAATCTGCCGCACTCGGTCGCCGATCTGTTTGCCAGTGACGGCCGAGCGCTGCGACAGCATCCTGACCTCCGCCGCCACCACGGCAAAACCGCGCCCTGCAGCGCCCGCCCGAGCGGCCTCGATCGCAGCGTTCAAGGCCAACAGATTGGTCTGCGCAGCAATCCGGCCGACCTCGTTGGCCATCTCTTGCAGATCGCCGGTCTCGCGGGCCAAATCGCGCAGATTGGTCAGCAAAATGTCCTTGCCTTCGATCACCGAGGACAGCGACAACACGACCGGCTTGAGTTCGCGCTCGCACAAGGCCAGCAAGTCGATGGAGCCTCCAACGCTCACTTCGACGCTGGCATCGCTGACCCGGACACCGATGCCGGCCAGATCAAATTCGTCAAGCACTGAGGCAAAGCTCGTCGTCAATTCCAGCACGGCTTGCTCGGTCTGCACCTTGACCTGATTGACATGAAAGTGCCAGGCCGGCACGACGCCTTGCAACAGTGACGCCAACTGCTGGCGCGCCTGCACTTGCTCTTGCACCTGCTGCAGCGCTTGCTGCAATTGGTGCCGCGTCGCCCGCCCTGTTTGCACCGAGTACGCGACCGACAGCAGAGCGACTAAACCACCGACCAGGCCCGCCGCCGCTTGCCACGCAGACGACAGAGGCGTGAATGGCAGCAGCATTAAAAACAGAATTGAAATTACCGCAAGTATTTCCATGAAATACTTGCCGATATTTTCATCTGATTTCAAAGGCCGTGAATTAATCATTATTTCCTACCAGCAAATACTAAATTTATTTCACTACAGCGATTCATCCAATAGGCAGCCGCCGCAGTTCACTGCTGATAAATTAATCTACCAATTAATTAATTACATAATTATTAAAATAAATTGCCACGCTCGTTCAAGTGCCGATTAAAAATCACTCATCGTGCATTACTGTCGATGGCTAGGCTTGAGGCCCGGCCGCTACCCACCGCTCCGTCAGCCTGCGCCCGTCCTGCATCAGTTTTAATGAGCCAAGTTTGCAGTTCAGCAAGCCTGCACCACATCAAAATTTCGCCAAAAAATAAAATTGATTAATAACCAAAAAAATGAAAAATCTGCAACGCTGAATTCATGTATGCAAATGTAGAGGTTTATTTTTAAAAAATCCTAACGCCACCCCCCAACTACCGGTAACCCGACTACCGGTAAATAGGTATTTCAGTCCCGCTGAATTTCTCAACACGCCCCGACTTGTGCGTTTATGCACAAGTGGATTTTTCTCCTTTTAAAAGTTCACCGGCTTGAACGCCAACTTGGCAGCGTGCTGCTAGGAGCCTGCGCGGCAGAGGGCGGCGCCCCTCGCGAAAAGTGGCACCAGCGAGGGCAGTTTTTGCCAGATTTGATGCAAACGTCGCTCGGCTGTGGGGTGAAAAGCCGGTGTTCTCGGAGAGCGGCGAAGCCAAAAATGGACCGCGGCGGCCGCCTTGCCGCCGCCGATCCTTCTGCCGCGCAGACTCCTAAATAACAAGCCGCTCTGGCGGATCGAAGCCAACCATGCCGATCAATACGCCGACAAGTTGAGCGAGGGCCAGAAGCGCCTGCTCAAGACCAACCCGGCCCTATGACATCGACGTCTACGCGACCCACCGAACGGAAACCTAACCGGACAAGGTCTTGAAGGCGAATGAATGCCACCGAATGCAACCTCACGACCTGCACGGCGCAGTGGGACCACACGGCGCTGGACTCGGCAAGCCGAGGCGGCCTGCCCTTCGTGATCCCAAAGAACGGCGACGCGGTGGCTTGGCACAGGATCGCGCGCTGGCAGGGCCCGCCAGCACCACTCGGTTCTTAAAGCGGCAAGCCCGTAAAGCGCCGCTCAAGCGAGCCCTGCTGGCTTTGCAGCGCCACGCAATAGCCCAGGTTTTCGAACCAAGCGGCCCAATCATTGGCCGTATTTTTCGAGGTCAGCCAGGGGCCGCTGCGGTCCACCAGCACACGGGGGCCGACACGCTCAAAAAAGATGACTCGCCACATATCCATCGTGGCCGGGAAATGGGTCGGGCTCATGAAAGCCAGGTCACGGCAGCCACCGGGATGCAAGCCAAACGCCGGGGGGAAAAGAAGTCAGAAGCGGTCAAAAATAATACTCATTTTATTAATTTGTTAATCTATTTTAATGAAAAAAATATCTTTGAATTAGTCAGGGTTATCATTTTGATTAAATTTACTTAATTTTTACGTTCGTAAAGCGCACGGATTGAAGCCGAGTTCAAGCCTCGCAGCGCCCCGAAGTGGGCTGGAGTTCACCGACAATCCGGGCCAGATTCCTCAGCCCTAGCCCCGTGAAACCATTCCTGCCAGCCCCTCTTCGCGCCCACCTTGCCGGCACCCTTGGCAAGCTGTTCAACAGCCTTGAGGCGCAGCGCTACTGGCGCGTGCTGGTACTGCTGTTGATTGCCGCCATCAGTTTTCTGGCGCTGTCGCCGCACCCGCCGACCGGGCTGAGCACCGGCTGGGACAAATCCAACCACGCGCTGGCCTTTGGGTCACTGGGGTTTTGCGGCTTTTGGTGTGTGGCCACGCGACGCGAGCGCTGGATGGAGCTGCCGCTGGGCCTGCTGGTCTTTGGTGGCGTGATCGAGCTGCTGCAACTGCATGTGCCCGGCCGCAGCGGCGAATGGCCCGACTTGCTGGCCGACAGCGTGGGCATCGCCCTGGGCATGCTGATCGCCGCAGGCTGGCGGCGAATTCTCAAATTACGCTAAGGTGCAGTCCCTTGGGTTCAAGTGAGGCCCATCACGCAGGAGCAGCAGCTTGACCGCTTCAACAACAAAAGAGAAATCGGTGCCGACGCCGCCAGCGCGGGCCGCCCTACAGGCGCGTTTGCAGGTGGTGCGTGCGCACAGCCTCGCCTTGGCCGCGCCGCTGTCGGCTGAAGATCAGGGCTTGCAATCGATGCCGGACGCCAGCCCCAGCAAATGGCATCAGGCGCACCAGACCTGGTTTTTTGAAACCCTGTTGCTGCTGCCGCTTGCGCCGGGCTATCGCCAGTTCGATACAAAGTTTCAATACCTGTTCAATTCTTATTACGACGCGCTCGGTGCCCGCCACCCACGCGGCCAACGCGGCCTGTTGAGCCGCCCCAGCCTGGCCGACGTTCAGGCCTACCGCGCCCATGTGGACGCGGCCCTGCTCGATTTCATCCAGGATGCCGATGCCGACACTTGGCAGCAGGCGCGGCCGCTGCTGGAGCTGGGTCTGCAACATGAGCAGCAACACCAGGAGCTGCTGCTGAGCGACATCCTGCACGCCTTCTCCTGCAACCCGCTGCTGCCGGCCTATCGCACCAGCGCGCCGGCCGCCTGTGCTGACGCGCCCCTCGCGTGGCTGTCACACCCTGGCGGCATGCTCGAGATCGGCAAGAACAGCGGCAAGGACGCGGCACCTGCCGAGGACGGCTTTGCCTTCGACAACGAAGGGCCACGCCACCGCGTGCTGTTGCCCGCCTTCGAGATCACGCAGCGGCTGGTCAGCTGCGCAGAATTCGCCGCCTTCATCGCAGACGGTGGCTACCGACAACCAGCGCTGTGGTTGTCCGAGGGCTGGGCGCTGGTCCAGCAGCAAGGCTGGCAACACCCGCCTTATTGGCTGCCACCGGGCGACCCGCGCGCACCGGCCACACATTGGCAAGTCTTTGGCCTGCACGGCGTGCAGCCACTGGACCCACATGCCGCCGTCATGCACTTGAGCTTTTACGAGGCTGCCGCCTACGCTGAATGGGCCGGGGTCCGCTTGCCGACCGAGTTTGAATGGGAGGTCGCCAGCGCGCTGCCCGCCATCACCCAATTGCACGACCAAGCCTGGCAATGGACCCGCTCGGCCTACCACCCCTACCCCGGCTTCAAGCCGATGGCCGGCGCGGTGGGCGAGTACAACGGCAAATTCATGGTGGGGCAATTGGTGCTGCGCGGTGGCAGCCTGGCCACCCCGGCGGGCCACAGCCGGCCCAGCTACCGCAACTTCTTTCCGCCAGCAGCACGCTGGCAATTCACCGGTCTGCGCCTGGCGCGCGATGGAAACCCGATATGACCCTGCCCGCGAGCATTCCGCACCAATTTGCCACCGATCTGCATCTGGCCTTCAGCAGCGCACCGCGCAGCATTTCGCCCAAGTATTTCTACGACGAGATCGGCTCGGCCTTGTTCGAGCAAATCTGCGATCTGCCCGAGTACTACCCGACCCGCACCGAGCTGGCTCTGCTGCACGCCCATGCCGCCGAGATGGCCGCCTGCATCGGCCCGCAAGCGCAACTGGTGGAGTACGGTGCCGGTGCCTTGCGCAAGGTGCGCTGCCTGCTGGACCAACTGGAGGAGCCGGCCGCCTTTGTGCCGGTCGACATCTCCGGCACCCATCTGCTGGCCGCCTGCGCACAATTGCAATTGAGCTACCCGACGCTGCGCATCGACCCGGTGGTGGCGGACTTCACGCAGCCGCATGACTTGCCGCCCCACCCGACTCAGCGTGCCAAGCCACAGCAAGGTGGGGCCGTTCAAAAAGGCCGACGTGTCGGGTTCTTCCCCGGCTCCAGCATCGGCAATTTTTCACCCCTTGAAGCGCAAGCCTTCTTGAGCATGGCCGCGCATGAACTGCGCGGCGGCGGCTTGCTGATCGGGGTGGACCTGATCAAGCACCCGGCCGTGCTGCACGCCGCCTACAACGACGCCGCCGGCGTCACTGCCGCGTTCAACTTGAACCTGCTGGAACGCGCCCGCCGCGAATTGGGGGCCGAAGTAAACACCGCCGGCTTTGCCCACAGCGCTTTCTACAACGCCCCGCTGCAACGCATCGAAATGCATTTGCTCAGTCTGGAGCGCCAGGTCGTTCACTTGGACGGCCACAGCTACGCCTTCGAGGCTGGTGAAACCCTGCACACCGAGAACTCGTACAAGTACAGCGTGCCCGGCTTTCAGGCGCTGGCCGCCCGCGTCGGCTTCACGCCCGGGCAAGTCTGGGTGGACGAGCAACAATGGTTCAGCCTGCACTGGCTGCAAGCCCCGCCGCTTTGATCTGCTGAGGCCGAGCCTTCCGCACCGGTAGGGCGGGTCGCGACCCGCGTCGCGTCGGGCCGTAAGCGCAAACAACCACGCAAATCGCTACCGTGTTAGTTTGTGTCCGTACCCACTGCGCCGCAGCCACGCGACTTGACCATGCCAATGATCCAAAGCGCCTTGCAGCATGCCCGCACCCGCTTGACCGCCCGACTGCTGCCGTTGTTGTTGCTCGTGCTGCTGCTCATGCTGCTGCAGGGCTGCACCCTCGTCAAACTCAGTTACAACCAAGCCGACACCCTGATGTATTGGCGGCTGGACAGCTATGCCGATTTCACCAGCGAGCAATCCCCGCGCGTCAAGGAGGGCTTGACCAACTTCCACGACTGGCATCGCCGCACGCAATTGCCGGTCTATGCCAACCTGCTGCGCGATCTTCGCCCCCAACTCGCGGAGCCGCTGTCGGCCGCCCAGGCTTGCCTGGTTTTCGATCAATTGCGTCACGCCCTCGACAGCACACTCGACCCGGCCCACTGGACGCTGCTGTGGTTGGCCGGCGAGCTGAGTGACGAGCAACTCCGCCACCTCGAGCGCAAGCAGGCGACCGGCACGGCGGAATGGAAGAAGGAATGGGTCAGCATCTCGCCGGAGCAGTTGCAAAAACTCCGCTTCGAGCAGAGCTTGTCGCGCAGCGAAATGCTTTACGGCCCGCTGGATGAGCCGCAAAAGCTGGCTCTGCGCACGGCCTTGCTAACGAGCGAGTTCAACCCGCTGCGCAACTACGCCGAGCGGCTGCGCCGCGAGCAAGATCTGCGGCAGCTGCTGCGCAAAATCCGCGACGAAAAACTCGGCCCCGAGGCCGCCCGCACCCAGCTCAAGAGCTATGTGGAGCGCGCCCTCGTCTCACCAAACCCGGCCTACCAGCGCTATGTGCAAACGCTGACCAGCGAAGGCTGCAGCACGTTTGCGCGACTGCATAACGCGACAACGCCGGCCCAGCGGGCCAAGGCGGTGCGCACGCTGGAAGGCTACGAGAGCGACCTCAGGCAATTGGCGGGGCAGCTTTAGCCAGGATTCTGATGAATCCTCAAACTCGGCGGCGGCGCGCAACAAAACCAACAGCCAGCAAGCCGGCGGCCAGCAGCGCATAGGTTTCTGGCTCGGGCACGGCGCTGATCGAGATATTGTCATAGGCAATATTGCCGCCATTGCTGGCAAACACCAGCGACTGCGCCGTGCCGCTGAAACTCATCGAGACAGTTTGCCAGTGGCAAAAACTGCTGGTGCTGCAGCCGGAGTCGATTTGATTCTCGCTCAGGCTGATTTTCGCCAAGCGCTGGCCCGTGCCATTCAAACCTGCATACACCTGCACCAGATTGAATGCGTCCGCGGTGGAGGCGTAATCGAACGACACCTTGTCAACGAAGCCGCTGAAACCTTGCGCACCGCCGGCGGTCAAATTCATCACCGCGCTGCCGCTGACGGCATCCACAAACATCACCGTGCCGGCCAGCGGGCTGCTGTTGCCAGGCGTCGGTGCGTTGGTGAAGAACGCGCCGTCCAGACCGCTGCCCGTGCCGTCATTGGCAAGCGCCAGGGCGGCACCGCCAAATGAGATGCCCTGCCCGGCGTACAGATCAGCCACCGAGGCGAAGCTGGTCGCCGCCTCGAAATCGAGCGTGACTTGAGTCTTGGCCAAGGCTGCGGTGGGGGCGGCTACCGACAGCACGGCAGTCAAGGCGGTGAAAGCGACGGCGGACCAACGGTTGGTTTTGGATTTCATAGTATGGACTCCTGCATTGAAAAGGAGCTGGGCGACTGCCTACTCCGGGACGAACGCAGTCTAAATGCAGGATTTGATTTGAATCAACCGTGAAATTGTGACGGTCACGCGTTTTGTTATAAAAATAAAACCAATTTATTCATCAAACAGTCACAGTAATTTTCCTCAAATAAAAATCAAATCCAGGCTTCTTGTCACAGTACTTTCATTATTGAAAACTAGGCTCCGTCATGTTTTTCGGGCACGGCCAATATTCAGGCGCGCCGCCCTGATTGCCAACCTCGCCACCCGTGACCTGGAACTTCAAAATGACTCAAGTGATTCAGCGCCGCCGCCTGTTGCACGCCGCCTGTGCCGCCGGACTGTCCGCGCTGCTGCCTGCGGCACGCGCCTGCGAATATTTCACCACCACGCTGCGCATCACTCACCCCTGGACGCGGGCCTCTGACGCCGATGCCGACTCAGCGCTGATCTCGATGAAGTTCGATGAGGTGACTCACTCCGATCGCCTGATCGCGGTCTCAACGCCGGTGGCCGAGAGCGCGGCCCTGGGCGGACGACTGGCCGCAGCGGAAATGAACTTCCTGATCCCTGCGGGCCGCGAAACCCAATTGAGCGAGATCGGCACCTTCATCCGCTTGAGCGGGCTGAAACATCCGTTAGAGATGGGCCGCAGCTACCCGCTGACGCTCGTTTTTGAGCATGGCGGCAGCGTTGCAGCCAGCCTCAGCGTCGACTACGAAAGCCGCAACGGCTGACAGCAACACCGGCTCAGGCATAGGCCAGAGGGCCTACGCAGCGCTTCACCGGCACGTCACTCGCTCTCCCTAGCATCTGCTCGATGCGTCGCGCCCTGCGGCGAATTGGCATCGCAGCCGTTAAACGGCTTTCACATTTCAAACCCCCCAGGACGACCCACCATGACATTCGGCTTCAACAAACATCAGCTCGCCCTTGCAGCGCTCGCGGCGCTGGGCACGGCAACGCTGGCCACAGCACCCACGGTCGCAACGGCCGCTGGCAAAACTGCCGGTCAATATGTGGCGGGCGACTTCCACAACCACACCACCTGCTCGGACGGCTCGATATCGATGCAGAAGCTGGTGAAGAAATCCACCGACAAGGCTGACACGCCTTGGGGTCTGGATTGGTTCGTACAAGCCGGCCACGGTGGCACCGGCAACCGTAACTGCACGCTGGTGGAAGACGCCACGCTGAGCACGCCCGCTTACCCCTACGTCGCAGGCAAGGGCCCGTCCACCACCTGGGCCAACAGCGTAGGCGCCTCCGCCATCAAGGGCGATAACGGCGGCGTCGGCGGCAACGGCAATATGTGGCGCTGGCAGTCGATTCAAGAGTTCCAGTACCCGGTGACCGAGTATTTGGCTGCTGCCAAGAACCTGCCGGTGTTCATCGGCCTGGAATCGGTGGTGGCCGGCCATGAGCACAGCTCGATGACCATCATCACCGGCCAGATGCCCTTGTCCGTTGACAACGCCTCGCTGCCGGCCAGTGCTGGCTACACCGCCCTGGGCAATGCTAACGCCCTGGCCCAATGGTCTTATTGCTTTGACCGCAACGACACCGACACCAGCCGTGGCAACACCACCGGGTCCACCCTGGGCAACAACTGGAATTGCGCCGTCAACGGCAGCAACAGCACGGCCGACGTGAGCTGGAAAGTCAGCGCCCAGAAGCTGATGCCTGCCAGTGGCACCGGCGTCGGCACCAAAGGTCACCTGAAGACGGTTGAGGCAATCAAGTGGATGGCTCAGAACCATGCCAACGGCAGCTATTACGTGCCCGCCCACCTGGAACGTGCCGGCCCCTTCAACCCGAACGGCAACAACGGCTTCAACATTGAGCATCTGCGCAACTTGAACAATGCCGGCCCGGCGATTGCTTTCGGCATGGAGACCCAACCGGGCCATGGCGCTTCATCAGACCGCGGCGAGTACAAGCCGCTGCGCCAGAGCATTGGCGGCGTGCTGACCGACTCGGTCGGCGGCACCACCTGGGGCGGCACCGGGGTCTACGGTGCCCAAGTCGGCGGCGTCTGGGACGCCCTGCTCGGCGAAGGTCGCAACTTCTGGTTCTTCGCTTCGTCGGACTGGCATAACCGCGGCAGCTTCGGCCCGGACGACCGCCGCTCGACCCAGGACTTCTACCCCGGCGAATACCAGCGCAACTACACGATGGTGCGCAACGGTGCCGACAAGCTGCGCCCGCAAACCATTGTTGATGGCCTGCGCACCGGCAACAACTTTGCCACCAGCGGACAGTTGATCGACCGCCTGTCCTTCATCGCCTGCGCGTCCTACGCCGGCGTGGCCGCGCGCAGCAACGCCGCCGTCGAAGCGTTGGCCGTGGCCGCAGCTACCAACAACCGGGACATCGACACCGCCGGTTGCGCCAGCATGGGTGAAAAGCTGGTGGTGCGCCCCGGTGCCGAGATCGTCGTGACGGTCGTCGTGCGCGACCCGGCCGGTGCGAGCTACTCGCCGTACAGCTTCCCCAACCCGTCGTTGCTGCAAATGGGTGTGAGTCAGCCGCTGAACATGCCGGTGCTTGATCACATCGACCTGATTCGCGGCATGGTCACCGGCTACAAGACGCCGGGTGCGGCCGACTATGCCGGCCAGTGGCCCAACACCTGGTTGGCCAACCCGGACATGAGCACCGTGCCGGCCGCTGCCAAGAACACCAGCGCCAGCGTCCTCAAAACCTTCAACGGCAACGGCAGCACCGCGTGGGCCAGCGTCGCTTCGGGCGTTGACAACAGCGCCTTCCTGAAGATGACTTACCGCATTCCGGCGGTGCAGGCCTCGCAATATGTGCGTCTGCGCGGCAGCAATCTGCCGGCCGCCGTGCCTTACGAGACCGATGCCAGCGGCAACCCCTTGGCCGATATCCACACAAATGCCGGCAACACGGCCAAGCTGAAGATCCCTTGCACCACCCCGGCCGGCTCGACCGAGTTCAATGGCTGCCCAGCGCATTTGCCGGTTGTCGCTGGTCAAAAGATGGTGGCCTATGACGTGGCCGCCTGGTCGGACCTGTGGTTCTACAGCAACCCGATCTTTGTCCAGGTGACCGGTGCGACCACGGTGGCCGGCGTCAAGTAAATCGTAAATCCAGTGATCCAGTGATCCCGAAATAGCAAAACTCTGCCCTGCCAGCGCCGCGCATTCTTGCGCGGCGCTTTTTCAATGGCTTCGATCAACCTGCACGTCCCGCTGAATTCCGCCATGCCCACAACTCCCGTCCTGCCCACCACCCAAGCCCCGACCGCAGGGCACAGCAGCAGCAGCAGCAGCAGCGCCAAGTCGAGCTGGTTGCGCGAGCCGCTGCTGCACTTCGTCCTGCTCGGCGGGCTGCTGTTTGGTGCTGACCATCTGCTGATCGCCCGCAACGACGACCCGCGCACCATCACGCTGGGTGCCGAGGTGGACAAAGAGGCGACGCAAGTCTTTACCGCCTCGCGCGGCCGCGCACCGAATGCCGAGGAGCTGGCCGCCCTGCGCCAGATCTGGCTCGACAACGAGGTGCTGTACCGCGAAGGCCTGGCTTTGCAAGTCGACCGGGGCGACATCGCGATCCGCGAGCGGGTGATCTTCAAGGCCTTGAGCGTGGTGGACGCCAACAACAAGTTGCCCAAATTCGATGACGCCTTGCTGCGCAGCTGGTTCGAGAGCCGCCGCGTCAAATACGACGAGCCGGCACGCTTTGACTTTCAAGAAGCCATGTTGGCCGGCGACAACTCCGAGCCGGTGGTGCGAGCCTTTGTGGCCGAGCTGAACGCCGGAGCGCCGGGCGATGCGAAAGCCGGCCTGCGCGTTTTCAAGGCCAGGCCGCATGACAACCTGGTGCAGAGCTACGGCGCTGAGTTTGCCAAGGCGCTGGAGACCTCGCCTGCCGGTGAATGGCGAGCCCTGCAAACGCTGGAGGGCTGGCGAGCGATGCGGCTCGACGCCGTGGCTGCGCCCAAGCCGGCCGCCTTCGAGCCGCTGCGCGGCGTGGTGCTGCAGGACTGGACCGATACCGTCATGGCCGAGCAACGCACCGCCACCGTGCGCGCGCTGGCCAAGAAGTACACCCTCAAGACCGAGGCAGCTCAGCCATGATGCGCTGCCTACGACACTGGCTCTTCGTCAGCCTGGCGCTGTTTGCCGGCTTGAGCCACGCGCATGAAATGAGCATGGCCGAGATGCAGCTGCGCGAGTTGGCGCAAGGCGAATTCGTCTGGCAATGGACGGCCAGCGAGAAGCGCGCGCCCGACGAAGTGCTGAAGCCGCTCTGGCCCAGCAATTGCACCGCTGAAGTCAACCTGCTGCATTGCGGCAGCACGGGTCTGCAAGGCACGCTCGGCATGGAAGGCGTGGGGCAGGCCTACTCGGCCGTGCTGGTCAAGGTGTTCTGGCTGGACGGTCAAACGCGCGTCTACACGCTGACCGCGGGCCAGCCGACCGTTCACCTCTACGGCACCGCCGATGACGAACGCGGCATGGGCGAGATCGCCCGGGCCTACACGCTGCTGGGCGTCGAACACATACTCAGCGGCATTGACCACCTGCTGTTCGTCATCGCCATGCTGCTGCTGGTCGGCTTCAACCGCCGCTTGGTCTGGACTATCAGCGCCTTCACCGCTGCCCACAGCCTCACGCTGGCGAGCAGCGCCTTGGGTTGGCTGGTGTTGCGACCGCCGCCGGTAGAGGCGGCCATCGCCCTGTCCATCGTGCTGGTGGCGGCCGAAGCGCTGCACCAGCGCCAGACGATCTCGCGCCGCTGGCCGGCGCTGGTCGCCTTTCTGTTCGGACTGGTGCACGGCCTGGGCTTTGCCGGCGCGCTGAAGGAAATCGGCTTGCCGGACGACCACCTGCTGGTCGCGCTGCTGAGCTTCAATGTCGGGGTCGAGGTGGGTCAGTTGCTGACCGTCGGTGCCGCCTGGGCCTTGTGGCGTTTGACGTCGCGCTGGTCTGTTGCCCCCAAACTGCGCACCGCCTTGCTGTACAGCATCGGCTCGGTCGCAGCGTACTGGTCGATGCTGCGCGTTGCGACGATCTTTGGCTAAGAGGTTGACCCCATGGACGAAATCATCAGCTTGTTCCCCACACCGTTTTTGCGCGCACCGGCCGCCCTGCCGCCGGCCTTGGTGGCCGGCCTGACCGCGCATTTCACGGCGGCCGCGCTGCAGGACAACAACGCCTCAAAGCAGCTCTCACACACCCGCTTGCTCAAGCCCAGTGACAGCCCCTTGCTGGTCGAGGTGGCGGCGCTGCTGACGCCCAAGCTGAGCGAGTTCGGGGCGCTGCTGTTCGGCGAGCAGATGGGCTGGTCGCTGAAGGAAATGTGGGTCAATGTGCTGGACCACGGCGGCCATCAAGCGATGCACAACCACGCCAACAGCTTCATCTCGGGCGTGGTTTACCTGACGCCCACGCATGCAGCTTCGCGCACCGTCTTCATGAAGTCGCCGGGCGGCCACGACTTCACCTTCAAGAACGACCATGCAGGCGTTGTCACCGGCCCGTTCAACGCTGAAAAGTGGATCAGCCCGGCACCGCAACCGGGCGATCTGGTGCTGTTCCCCAGCTATTTGATGCATGCGGTGCCGCCCAACGCGGGCGAGCGCCGCATCTCGCTGGCCTTCAACGCCATACCGGCGCGCCTGGACTCCTGGGGTTATGCCATCACCTTCGGCGGTTGAGCACATGAAGAGCACCCGCGCCGCTTTCGGCTTGATGATCGCCTCGGGCTTTGCCGGCCTGGGCTACCAGATCGTCTGGACGCAGCAAGCTGCCTTGTGGCTGGGCCATGAAGCAGCTGCGGTACTGGCGGTGGTGACGGCCTTCTTCGGCGGCTTGGCCCTCGGCGCGCTGGCGCTGGGGCAGCGCATTGAACGCAGCCCCCGCCCTGAACGCTGGTATGCCGCCTGTGAGCTGACCATCGCGCTGTGGAGCTTGGCGCTGGCCCTGCTGATGGCCCCGGTCAGTGCTGGGCTGCTGGAATTCACCGGCGCTCAGCCCAGCCTGGTCTGGCAATGGGCGGTGGCCTTTTTCGGCAGCTTGCTGTTGCTGCTGCCCGCCACGGCAGCGATGGGTGCCACCTTGCCCGCCATGGCCCGTGTGCTCGCCCAGAGCACCCGCACGGGGCAGCCGCGTCACCGGGTTGCCGCGCTCTATGCCTGCAATACGCTGGGCGCGGTGATCGGCGTGCTGGCCAGCGCGTTCTGGCTGGTGCCCGAACTCGGTCTGGCCCGCACCGCCGGACTGTGCGCGGTCTTGAATCTGCTCTGTGCCGCCGCTGCGCTGACGCTGACGGCGGTTGCGCAACACCACACAGCGGGCAGCCCGGCCGCGCTGCCTGTGCAAGCGCCCGCCCTGCAGGCAGCGCAAAAGCCGGCACAAAAGCGTGCACTGGCCACCCTCACCGCCACCGGCCTGCTGGGCATAGGCTACGAAGTGCTGGTGGTGCGGGTGATCAGCCAAGTGACCGAGAACACCGTCTACACCTTCGCCGTCTTGCTGGCGGTCTACTTGGTCGGCACCGCACTGGGTGCGGCCGCTTACCAGCACTGGCTGAACCGGCAGCTGTCTGGATTGATCAGCGGCCGTGGCGGCCTCCAGCGAGCGCCGCTTGAAGCGGCCGCGCTGCGCGACCGACTGCTGTGCCTGCTGGCCGCCGCCTGCCTGCTGGGCACCCTCAGCTTGTGGGGGGCGGAACACACGCTGCAATTCATGTCCCGGCAGTTGGGTGCCGGCATGGGCAGCGCCTTGGCGGCTGAAGCCGCGCTGGCGCTGGCGGCGTTTGCGCTGCCCACCCTGGTGATGGGCGCGCTGTTCAGCCATCTCAGCACGTCAGCGTCCATCGACACCGAGAACAAAGGGCGTGCTGGGGAGAGGATTAGGATCAGCTTCAGCCTCGCGCTGGGCTTCAACACGCTGGGCGCAGCGGCGGCACCGCTGCTGTTTGGCGTGCTGGTCGTGCCGGCGCTGGGGGCCAAAGTGGCCTTGCTGTTGATCGCCGCCGGCTACCTGGCCTTGGTTTCCGGGCGAGCTTGGGGTCGCCCGCAAGCCTGGGGCGTTGCTGCTGCCGGACTCGCCCTGATGGTGTGGACACCGCCGTTGATCTTTGTCGACGTACCCGAAGGTGGGCATATCGTCAGCTACCGCGAAGGTGCCATGGCCGCCGTCAGCGTGGTGGAAGACTCGCGCGGCGTGGCGCGGCTGCGCATCGACAACCGTCAGCAAGAAGGCAGCAGCGCCAGCCAGTTTGCCGATGCGCGCCAAGCGCTGCTGCCCCTGCTGCTCCACCCGGGGCCTGAGCGCGCGCTGTTCCTGGGCCTGGGCACCGGGGTGACGGCCTCTGCGGCGGCGGCTGACCCGCGCGTGCGGGTCGAGGCGGTCGAATTGTTGCCGGAGGTGATTGCAGCGTCGGCGTATTTCACCGCTCAGCCAGCCAATGAGCTCAATGCAGGCGCAATAGACAACAGCCGGCCAAGGCCGCAGCTGCACATGATGGCCGCCGATGCAAGGCGCTTTATGAAAGCGACCAGCGCGCGCTACGACGTGATCGTTTCTGACAACTTTCACCCCGCCCGCAGCGGCTCCGGTTCGCTCTACACGGTCGAGCATTTCCAGGCCGTGCAGGCCCGCTTGACCGGCAGCGGCCTGTTTTGCCAATGGCTGCCGCTGCATCAACTTGACCTTGAAACGCTGCGCAGCATCGTGCAGTCCTTTATCGCGGTCTACCCCGGCGCTTGGGCCATGCTGGCCACTAACAGCCTGGAAACACCGGTGCTCGGCTTGGTCGGGCGGGCCGACGG
>JBIIVZ010000118.1:0-6698 GCA_044339175.1 Roseateles sp. | reverse complement strand
GGCAAGGCCACCGCGTCCTTGCCAAAGCCTTCTTGCGTCACAAAGGCCTCGGCCGCGTTGACCAGTTCGCCCAAGTTTTCCAGCCGCTCGGCCCCGTCCTTGTCGTTACGGTAAAACTCGGACAAGCCCGAGGTCTCCAGAATCTGCTCGATGATTTCGCGCAGGGTCAGGCCCTGCGTCAAGTGGCGGGTCGAGTCGATCAGGCCAGTAAAAGCCTGCAAATTGCTGCCGCCCTTGCCGGCCACCGCCGCCACGCTTTGGTACAGGCTGC
Organism: Roseateles sp.; assembly: GCA_044339175.1. Taxonomy (GTDB): domain Bacteria; phylum Pseudomonadota; class Gammaproteobacteria; order Burkholderiales; family Burkholderiaceae_C; genus Paucibacter_A. The sequence continues at coordinate 6,427 of JBIIVZ010000118.1, read as the reverse complement.
GCCCGGAAGCACGCGCCGCGTCCTGCAACAGCTCGATCGTGCGCGCCCCGATACCGCGGGTGGGGAAGTTGACGACGCGCAAGAAACTGGTGTCGTCATTGGCGTTCTCCAGCAGGCGCAAATACGACAACGCATGTTTGACCTCCGCCCGCTCAAAAAAGCGCAGGCCGCCGTAAACGCGATACGGGATGCCCGCATTGAACAGCGCCGACTCGATCACCCGCGACTGCGCGTTGCTGCGGTACAGAATCGCCAACTCCTTGCGCGCCACGCCCTGCCGGTGCAGCGCCTGCGTCTCCTCGACCAGCCACTGCGCCTCGGCGAAATCACTGGTCGCCTCGAACACCCGCAGCGGCTCGCCGGGGCCAGCCTCGGTGCGCAGCGTCTTGCCCAAGCGCTTGCTGTTGCGGCTGATCAATTCGTTGGCCGAGTCGAGGATGTTGCCGAAGCTGCGGTAGTTCTGCTCCAGTTTGATGACGCGTTTGACCCGGTACTCGCGCTCGAAGTCGGCCATATTGCCGACCCGTGCACCCCGGAAACCATAAATGCTCTGGTCGTCATCGCCAACGGCCATCACGCCCTGGCCTCGGCCCGGTGGCGCAAACATCTTCAGCCAGGAATATTGCAGCTTGTTGGTGTCCTGAAACTCATCGACCAGCAAATGCTGGAAGCGGCGCTGGTAATGCTCTCGCACCGCCACGTTGTCGCGCATCAGCTCGTAGCAACGCAGCATCAGCTCGGAAAAATCGACCACGCCCTCGCGCTGGCATTGGTCCTCGTAGGCTTGGTAGATCGCAATCAGCGTTTTCGTCTGTTCGTCGCGCGCTTCAATGTCCGGGGGGCGCTGCGCTTCTTCCTTGGCACCGGCAATGAACCAGCCGACTTGCTTGGGCACAAAGCGCTCCTCGTCCAGCTTCATCGCCCGGATCACCCGCTTGATGGCAGAGACGGTGTCGGAGGAGTCGAGAATCTGAAAGCCCTGGGGCAGGCCGGCCAGCTTCCAGTGGGCACGCAAGAAGCGATTGCACAGGCCATGAAACGTGCCTATCCACATACCGCGCACATTCACCGGCAGCATCGCGCCGAGCCGCGTCAGCATCTCTTTCGACGCCTTGTTGGTGAAGGTGACGGCCATCACCCCGGCCGGAGTGACCTGGCCCGTTTGCAGCAGCCAGGCAATGCGCGTCGTCAAGACCCGGGTCTTGCCCGAGCCAGCCCCCGCCAGGATCAACGTAGCCTCGGCCGGTGCCGTCACAGCCGCATATTGCTCAGGGTTGAGGTTTTTCAACAGGCCGGTGGCCGATGAGGAAGGAGAAGGGGCGAACAGATCATCTTGCGGGGGGAGGCTCATAGGACCATATTTTAGGTTCTTGTGTGGCAGACCGCCCGAGCGCAGCGAGTAGCTCTGCTACCAACTGATCAAGCGGGTTCTTGTGTGGCAGACCGCCCGAGCGCAGCGAGTAGCTCTGCTACCAACTGATCAAGCGGGTTCTTGTGTGGCAGATCGCAGCGAGTAGCTCTGCCGCCAACTGATCAAGCGGGTTCAGACTCTTCCGGCATGATGCCGCCCATGAACCCGACCGATCCCTGCCCCTGCAACAGCCAACTCAGCTATCAAACATGCTGCGGCCGCTGGCACCAACAATTCGAGACCGAACAATCACTGGGTGCGCCGCACGCTGAAGCCTTGATGCGATCGCGCTACAGCGCCTATGTGCTCGATCAGCGGCCCTACTTGTTGGCCACTTGGCACGCCAGCACCCGTCCGGAAACTCTGGAGCCCAATGACGCCGGGCTGCGCTGGCTCGGTCTGGAGATCAAAGCCCATCGCCTGCAGGACGCCGACCATGCCGTCGTCGAATTCGTAGCTCGCAGCAAGCTAGCGGGTCGCGCGCAGCGGATGCGGGAAGTCAGCCGATTCGTGCGCGTGGGGGATGTCTGGTTTTATGTGGATGGTGAGCTGCGCTGAAGGCCGGCTCGGCAAACATCACCTCAACTCTTGCCTCAGGCCACGCGACTTCATGCTGCAAATCATCTACATCGACGAACATCTGGCGGCCATCAACAAGCCGGCTGGGCTGCTGGTTCACCGCACGGCGCTGGACGCGCATGAGCAGGTTTTTGCCATGCAGTTGTTGCGCGACCAATTAGGGCGACCGGTCTGGCCGGTGCACAGGCTGGACAAGGGCACGTCCGGCCTGCTGCTGTTTGCGCTGTCGGCCGAGATGGCGTCGTTGCTGGGGCAAACCTTTGAGCAAGGCCGCACGCTGAAGCGTTATCAGGCGTTGGTGCGCGGTTGGCCGGACGAGCAAGGCGTGATCAACCACCCGCTGGCGCGTGACCCCGAGTTGCCCTCGACCGGGCAAACGCTGCTGGAATCACGCACCGACTGGCACCGTCTCGCCCGAGTCGAATGGCCGTTCAGCGTCGATGGCCGCTTTGCCAGCAGCCGCTACGCCTTGGTGGAAGCGCTGCCGCAAAGCGGCCGCCGCCACCAGATCCGCCGGCATTTCAAGCACATCGCCCACCCCATCGTCGGAGATGCGACCCACGGTAAAGGCCAGCACAACCGCGCCGTGGCCGAATTTTTGAGCCTGCAGCGGCTCTGGTTGCATGGGCTTGAGCTGCAGATCCGGCATCCGGCCACCGGTCAAGTCTTGCAACTGCAAGCGCCGCTGGGACCGGAGTGGGCGGCCTTGCGCGCACAAGGTGTTTGGCTTTGAGCGACCCTACGCCCCCCCTACCGAGACGATCACCCCAATGAATCCTGGCATCTTGTATGCATCCCTGGCCTATCTGGCCTGGGGCTTGTTCCCGCTTTACTTCAAACAGGTTGCCCAAGTGCCGGCGCTGGAAGTCGTCATGCACCGCACCGTCTGGTCGTTGCTGTTTGTGCTGGGCGTGTTGCTGGTGCTGAAGCGCTGGGCCTGGATGAGCGATTTATTGCGCCGCCCGCGCGTGCTGGCCACCTTCGCTTTGTCGGCCCTGCTGCTGTCGTGCAACTGGCTGGTTTACGTCTGGTCGGTGCAAAACAACCATGTACTCGACGCCAGCCTGGGCTATTTCATCAACCCTTTGGTCAGCGTGGCGCTGGGGTTTTTCTTCCTGCATGAGAGACCAAGGCGTGGCCAATGGCTGGCGGTCAGCATCGCCACAGCGGGGGTGATCTGGTTGACCGTGCAGACCGGCAGCCTGCCCTGGATCGCGCTGACACTGGCCTTCAGCTTTGGTTTTTACGGCCTGCTGCGCAAGGTCGCCAAGCTCGGCGCGCTGGAAGGCTTGGCGCTCGAAACCTTGATGCTGGCTCCGTTGGCGGCGGCCGCGCTGGGTTACTGGAGTTGGCAAGGCCACAGCGCACTGGTGCAAGGCGACAGTACGGCTATCGCCTGGCTGGTCTTGGCGGGGCCGCTGACGGCCATCCCGCTGCTGCTGTTTGCAGCCGGCGCTCGCCGCATCCCGCTGACGACGCTGGGTTTGCTGCAATACATCGCTCCGACGCTGCAGTTCGTGCTGGGCGTTTGGCTGTACCAAGAAACAATGAAGCCCGCACGATTGGCGGGCTTCGCTTTAATTTGGCTAGCGCTGCTGGTCTACAGCCTTGAAGGCTGGTGGGTCCGGCAGCGCCGAGCGGCCAATTGATCGGTCAGGCGGCGACCGCCTCGGCAGGCAGACGCATCATGTAATCGAACGCGCCGAGTGCGGCCTTGGCACCGTCGCCGGTGGCAATGATGATCTGCTTGAACGGCACCGTCGTCACGTCACCTGCCGCAAACACGCCGGGGATGGACGTCTGCCCTTTGGCGTCGACAATGATTTCGCCGTGCTTGGACAACTCGACCACGCCCTTCAACCATTCGGTATTGGGCACCAAGCCGATTTGCACGAACACGCCTTCGAGTTCGATGTGGCGCGCTTCGCCGCTGGCTCGGTCGGTGTAGCTCAGGCCGTTGAACTTGCCGGCTTCACCGGTGAATTCACTCGTTTGCGCTTGCAAGATGATGGTCACGTTGGGCAAGCTCTTCAACTTGTTGACCAGCACCGCGTCGGCCCGCAAGGCGTCGCCAAACTCCAGCAGCGTCACATGGCGCACGATGCCAGCCAAGTCGATGGCTGCCTCGACGCCGGAATTACCGCCGCCAATCACCGCCACCCGCTTGCCCTTGAACAGCGGCCCGTCGCAATGCGGGCAATAGGCCACGCCCTTGTTTTTGTACTCGACCTCGCCGGGTACGCCGACATTGCGCCAGCGTGCACCGGTCGAAATGATCACGGTCTTGGCCTTCAGTGCGCCACCGTTGGACAATTTCACTTCGATCATGCCGCCCACGGTCGCCGCCGGAATCAACTGATCTGCGCGCTGCAGATTCATGATCTCGACGTCGTAATCCTTCACGTGGGCTTCCAGCGCCATGGCGAACTTCGGGCCGTCGGTTTCCAGCACGGACACGTAGTTTTCAATCGCCAGCGTGTCGTTCACCTGACCCCCAAAGCGCTCGGCCGCGATGCCGGTGCGAATGCCCTTGCGCGCCGCATACACCGCTGCCGCCGCGCCGGCCGGGCCGCCGCCAACGATCAGCATGTCGAAGGCGGGCTTGTCGCTCAGTTTGGAAGCATCACGGGCGGCCGCGCCGCTGTCGAGCTTGCCGACAATTTCCTCGATCGTCATGCGGCCAGAACCGAACATCGTGCCGTTCAGGAACACCATCGGCACGGCCATGATTTCGCGCGCGGTGACTTCTTCCTGGAACAGGCCGCCGTCGATGATCACCGTCTTGATCTTGGGGTTCAGCACGGCCATCAGGCTGAGCGCTTGCACCACATCCGGGCAGTTGTGGCAGCTCAGAGACATGTAAATCTCGAAGTTGAAATCACCGTCCAAGCTCTTGATCTGATCAATGACCTCGGCCTCGACCTTGGGCGGATGGCCGCCCACCCACAGCAGGGCCAACACCAGGGAGGTGAACTCATGGCCCAGCGGTATGGCGGCAAAGCGCAAATTCATCGCCGTGCCGATGCGCTGCAGGCTGAACGATGGCTTGCGGGCGTCCAGGCCGTCGGTGCGCAGCACGATCTTGTCCGACATCTCGGCCACTTCCTTCAGCAGGCCCAGCATCTCGGCGGCGCTGTCTGATTCATTCAGCGAGGCGACGATCTCGAAGGGCTGGGTCACGCGCTCAAGATAGGTCTTGAGTTGAATCTTCAGGGCTGCGTCCAACATGGTTTTCTATCCTTTGGTATGTCTTCAGTTGCGGCGGGTTAGCCACTCTGAAAGCGCCCCTGGGTGAGCTCTGGGCGCTTTTAGAGGAACTTGTCCTGTCGGTGTTGCTCTTGACGTTGCTCTTGCCGGCTGAAGTCCACAAGCCCTTGCGGGCCTGCGGAACTCACAACGATTTGAGCCGTTGGCTTAGATCTTGCCGACCAGATCCAGTGAAGGCGTCAGCGTCTTGGCACCTTCGGTCCACTTGGCTGGGCAAACTTCACCCGGGTGAGCCGCCACGTACTGAGCTGCCTTGACTTTGCGCATCAACTCCGATGCGTCACGGCCGATGCCGTTGTCGTGCACTTCGCACAGCTTGATGAAACCGTCCGGGTTGATCACGAAGGTACCGCGCAGCGCCATGCCGTCTTCTTCGATCATCACTTCGAAGTTGCGGCTGATGGCACCGGTCGGGTCACCGATCAGTGCGTACTGAACGTTCTTGATGGCGTCCGAGGTGTCGTGCCAAGCCTTGTGAGCGAAATGGCTGTCGGTAGAAATGCCGTAGACCTCGACGCCCATTTTCTGGAATGCGGCGTGGTTGTCAGCCAAGTCGGCCAGCTCGGTCGGGCAGACGAACGTGAAGTCGGCCGGGTAGAACATGAACACATTCCACTTGCCCGCCAGAGTGGCTTCAGTCACTTCAACGAACTTGCCGTTGTGATATGCAGTTGCTTTGAACGCTTTAACTTTGGTGTTGATCAAGGACATGGTGTTTACCTTTGGAGAGTTGATGGGAGGGAGAAACAATGCAATGAACAAATCATATGGTAAACACCTAAGTGTTAGTTGTGGTTGATTAAATCGCAATCATTGCCTAAGACTATTGCGATGAGCTATCGAAACCCAGGAGTGATAGTCGAACAAGTTTCAAGCTGACCACGGTCACACCGCCTCCAGCGCCAGCAGCTCCTCCACCGTCTGGCGGCGGCGGATCAAGCGCTCAGCGCCAGCGTCGATCAACACCTCGGCGGCCAGTGGCCGGCTGTTGTAGTTGCTGGACATGGACGCACCGTAAGCTCCGGTGTCGTGGATGACCAGCAGGTCGCCCACGCAGGCTTGCGGCAAATCGCGCGGCAGCACCACGCCGCCATCGCCCTGCGTGAACACGTCGCCCGATTCGCACAAAGGGCCCGCCACCATGCAGGCCCGCTCGGGCCGCAACACACC
>JBIIVZ010000002.1:0-22454 GCA_044339175.1 Roseateles sp. | reverse complement strand
CCGGTTGGTGCTGGTGGTGCCGCGCGGCCATGCGCTGGCCAAGCGCAAGTCGGTGCGCTTCGAGGAGGCAGTCGACTTCGACTTTGCCAGCCTGCCGCGCGGCACCTCGCTGGCCAAGCGCCTGCAGGCCGAGACCGAAGCGCTGGGCCGACGCCTGAAAATACGCATTCATGTACGCAGCTTCGACGCGATGTGCCAGATGGTCGCCGCAGGCATGGGCGTCGCTGTGCTGCCGCAAGGCGCAATCCAGGCGCAGCTGAAGGCGCTGCCGCTGAAGCAGATCGAGCTGTTGGACGATTGGGCCAGTCGCCGCCTCCTGATCGGCCTGCGCGACGCGGCAGCGGTGCCCCGGCATGTGCGGCTCTTGATCGATCACCTTGCCACTCCGTAGCAACCCGCAGCTGCTTTCCCGTTCGACGAAAGCTACAACTGCCGCTTTGTCATTCCGCCCGGTCAACGGCATGCGCAGAATTGACCCATGAGCATTCCACTGACCCCTGGCGCATTGCAAGGCCTGCGCGTGATCGAAATGGGCCAACTGATCGCCGGTCCATTTGTCGGCAAGACCCTGGGCGACTTCGGCGCTGAGGTGATCAAGATCGAGGCACCCGGCACCGGCGATCCGCTGCGCAACTGGCGCATGCTGGACGAGGGCGGCACCTCCGTCTGGTGGCAAGTGCAGTCGCGCAACAAGCGCTCGATTGCGCTGGACCTGCGCCAAGCCGAGGGCCAAGACATCGCCCGCCGCCTGATCGCCGGAGCCGATGTGCTGATCGAAAACTTCCGCCCCGGTACCCTGGAAGGCTGGGGGCTGAGCTACGAGGCCCTGGCGCGCTTGAATCCGGGCCTGGTGATGTTGCGCATCTCCGGCTATGGCCAGACCGGGCCTTACCGCGATCTGCCCGGCTTCGGCGCGATCGGCGAGGCGATGGGCGGCCTGCGCCATCTGACCGGAGAGCCCGGCCGCGTGCCGGTGCGCTGCGGTATCTCGATTGGCGACACGCTGGCGGCGCTGCACGGCACGGTAGGCGTGCTGACCGCCCTGTACCACCGCAAGGTCAATGGCGGTGCTGGCCAGGTCATCGACGTGGCCTTGCATGAGGCGGTGTTCAACGTGATGGAGAGCCTTGTCCCTGAGTACAGCGCCTTTGGTGCCGTGCGCGAGGCGGCCGGCAGCGCACTGCCAGGCATCGCGCCGTCGAACGCCTACCGCTGCGCCGACGGCTATGTGCTGATTGCGGGCAACGGCGACAGCATCTTCAAGCGGCTGATGAGCGTGATCGGCCGCGAGGACTTGGCCGCAGATCCGCAACTGGCCAACAATGCCGGTCGGGTCTTGCGGGTGGCCGAGATCGATGCCGCCATCGAGGCTTGGTCGCAGACGCAGGCTATCGCCCAAGTGTTGGCGCGGCTCGGCGCTGCCAAGGTGCCGGCCGGCAAGGTCTACACCGCGCGGGACATTGCCGAAGACCCGCATTACCGGGCGCGCGAGATGATCCAGAAGCAGACGACACGCGACGGTGCCGAGATCGAGGTGCCCGGCGTGGTCCCCAAGCTGCTCGGCACACCCGGCAGCTTGCGCAGCGCGGCACCGCATTTGGGCGACGACACCGATGCGGTGTTGCGCGAAATTGGCTTGACGCAGGTGCAGATCACAGCGCTGCACGACAAGAAAGTGGTGGCATGAGCGACGCAGAAAATGTCTGGCAGGGTGCCGGTCGGCGCATCCATATGCAGGAGGTCGGCACCCGCGATGGCCTGCAAGTCGAGGCGCAGTTTGTGCCGACCGAGGACAAGATCGACCTCGTCAATGCGCTGTCGGACGCCGGCATGGCCAAGATCGAGGTCACGGCCTTTGTCTCGCCGCAGGCGATCCCGCAGCTGCGCGATGCCGAGACGGTCCTGCGCGAGATCAGGCGCAAGCCCGGCGTGATCTACAGCGCGCTGATTCCCAACGCACGCGGAGCCGAACGCGCCATCGATGCAAGAGTCGACGAGATGAACCTCGTCATGTCGGCCAGCGAAAGCCACAACCTGGCCAATCTGCGCATGTCGCGGGCGCAATCCTTTGCTGCCCTGTCGACGGTCAACGGGATCGCAAGAGGGGCGGGTAAGGCCGTCAACGTTTCGCTGTCCTGCGTGTTTGGCTGCCCGATGGAAGGCGATGTGCCGCAGACCACGGTGATGGACTGGTGCGCGCGCTTCGTTGGCGAACTCGGCGCTGGCGGCGTCACTCTGTGCGACACCACCGGCATGGCCTACCCGACCCAGGTAGCTGCGATCACGCGCGCGTTTCGTCAGCGCTGGCCGGACACTGCGCTGACCCTGCATTTCCACAACACGCGCGGCATCGGTCTGGCCAACGTGCTGGCCGCCATCGCGGCCGGCGCCGAGCGCTTCGACGCCTCGCTCGGCGGCATTGGCGGCTGCCCTTACGCGCCGGGTGCCACCGGCAATGTCTGCAGCGAGGAGATCGTCCATGCGCTGCAGCTGATGGGCTATGAAACCGGGGTTGATCTGCCCGCCCTGATTGCCGCTGCGGCGCGCCTGCCGGTCCTGATCGGCCACGACATCCCGAGCCAGATCGTCAAGGCCGGCCGCCGGCTCGATCTGCATCCGCTGCCGGCCGATTTCGAGGCCATCCGCGAGCGCGCGCTCGCCAAACAACAACACTGAACGGAGACAACGATGAAACAACGACTGCTCACCCTGACCCTGGCCCTCATCACCACTGGCGCTTTCGCCCAGTCCTATCCCAGCAAGCCGATCACCCTGATCGTGCCGACTGCCGCCGGCGGCACGACCGACATTGCCGCGCGCATGCTGGCCGAGCCGCTGGGCAGGGCGTTGGGTCAGACCATCATCGTGGACAACCGCGGTGGTGCCAACGGCGTGATCGGTGCGGTGGCCGTCAAGCGCGCCGAGCCCGATGGCTACACCTTGTTGATGCAGTACTCGGGCTACCACGTGATCACGCCCAATGTCAGCCGGCAGGTGCCGCAGTGGAAGGCCGAGGACCTGCAGGCCGTGGCCAATGTGCTCAGCGCGCCGCAGCTGGTGGTCGTGCGCGAGGGCCTCGCGGCCAAGACCATGGCCGAGCTGGTCAGCTACGGCAAGGCCAATCCGGGCAAGCTGAGCTTCGGTTCGTCCGGCATCGGCTCGCTGCAGCATGTGACCGGCGCGATGCTGGAGCAGCAGGCCGGCATCGAGATGATTCATGTGCCCTACAAGGGCACAGGCCCGACCCTGCAGGACTTGCTGGGCAACCAACTCGACATGAGCTTCGGCACACCGCCACCCTTCATGGCGCATGTGCAGAGCGGCAAGCTGCGCGCCCTGGCCGTCACCGGCAAGACGCGGCTGGCCTCGCTGCCGAATGTGCCCACCGCTGCCGAAGCCGGTCTGGGCAAGCTCGACGCAAGCTCTTGGTTTGCCGTCTTCGCGCCGGCCAAGACGCCGCAGCCCATCATCGAGCGCCTGACGGCCGAAATCGCCAAGATTGTGGCCACGCCGGCCTTCAAGCAGAAAGCGGCTGAGCAGGGTGCCACGGCCGACTACATGAACCCGCAGCAATTGAGCGACTACGCCCGGACAGAACTTGCGCGCTGGGGCCAGGTGGTCAAGGCTTCGAAGATCGAGGCGGACTGAGCGCCCCATCTGGCCAGTCGGTCGGCCTTGTGCGCGTGAACCGCATCACTGTCATTGGCGTGGGCCTGAACGAGTCTGCCTTCAGCCCGGCGAAATAAGCCTTGAGGCGCAATGGCCGATTGAGTGCAACCATCTGTGCCAAGCCAGACCGGTGCCGAACAGTCACGATGATTTGCGACCAATGTTCGATGTCTGCCATTTGCCCTGCTTCGTAAGTTGTGGGCGCAACGTGAAGGGACTGGTCTTAGCCGCGAATGAGCAGAGGTTGCACGAAAGGGGCACTCCCGCCACTAATTTGCCAGCCATCGACCATAAGCTGATCAGGAAACAAAAAAGCCCCATTGAATGGGGCTTTTTGAGTCGTTGATTTCATTTGGAAATAAGAAATCAGCGACATTAATTCTGGTCGGGGTGAGAGGATTCGAACCTCCGGCCTCCACGTCCCGAACGTGGCGCGCTACCAGACTACGCTACACCCCGAGGTGCTGATCGGCGGAGCCATTCAAGAATGGCGCTCCACCGAGCGAGTCGCAAATTCTAGCAGGGATTCACGCCACATATTCTCAGGCAGCAGCGCCAAACAGTCACGAGCCAAGTTTGCCTCGACTCTGGCGGCTTCGCGGGTCGCTTCCAGCGCGCCGGTTGAGCGCACGACGTCGATGATTTCAGCCAGACGCTCTTGCTCGCCATGCTCGATGGCATGGCGGATCAGTGCCTTCTGCGCCGGTGTGCCGCGCTCCATGGCGATCAGCAGCGGCAGCGTGGCTTTGCCTTCGCGCAGATCGTCGCCGACGTTTTTGCCCAGCTCTTGCGTGTCGCCTTCGTAGTCCAACACATCATCGATCAGCTGAAAGGCGGTGCCGAGCGAGCGTCCATAACTGGCGCAAGCGGCTTCGACGTCCGGTGCGGCGTCGGCCAGCACCGCGCCCAGGCGTGCGCTGGCTTCGAACAATTTGGCGGTTTTGAAACGAATCACGCGCAAGTAACTCTCTACCGTGATGTCCGGGTCGTGCATGTTGGACAGTTGCAGCACTTCGCCTTCGGCGATCACGTTGGTGGCTTCGGCCAGCACTTCCAGGATGCGCATGCCCTTGACCGACACCATCATCTGGAAAGCGCGCGAGTGGAGGAAGTCGCCCACCAGCACGCTTGCTGCATTGCCGAACAGCGCATTGGCGGTCGGTTTACCGCGACGCAGCGACGACTCGTCGACCACATCGTCGTGCAGCAGGGTGGCGGTGTGAATGAACTCGACCACAGCGGCCAATTTGAAGCGCTCCGGTTGGGTGTAGCCCAAGGCGTTGGAGAACAACAAAACCAGTTTGGGTCGCATGCGCTTGCCGCCCGCGTGAACGATATACGCGCCGATCTGGTTGATCAGGGCGACTTCGGAGGCGAGGTGGTGGGTGATGATTTCATCAACTTCGAGCATTTCTGCTGCCAGTGTGCTGAGTGCGTCGCGCGGGACGGGGTGTACGTGGGGGGGTGAAGCAGGCACAGCAAGCACACTCAACTCTCGTTTGGATGAAGGGCGGATTATAGGAACAGCCCGGGGACCTGTCGCTTTATGCGACTCGCTTTGTGTTTGCCAAGAGGGGTCTTGAATCCCTTGCCTTGAAGGCGCTTGGTATTTGCGCTGCGATATGCTAAAGTCGCGGGCTTCGCGCCATCTGGCTGCGAAGTTTAGACCTGTCTGCTGGTCGTGGTTGAAGTGCAGCTTAAAGGTGCACTGTAAAAACGCTAGGGCACGGGTTGTTTAATTGAAAGGGCTGATATGTACGCGGTCATAAAAACCGGTGGCAAGCAATACAAAGTTGCGGCTGGCGAAAAGATCAAGATAGAACAGATAGCTGCGGATGTTGGCCAAGAGATTGTGATCGACCAGGTTCTCGCTGTCGGAAGCGGCACGGAACTCCAGGTTGGCACTCCCTTGGTTGCTGGCGCAAGCGTCAATGCCACTGTTGTGGCCCACGGTAAGCACGACAAAGTGCGCATTTTCAAGATGCGTCGTCGTAAGCATTACAAGAAGAGTCAAGGCCATCGCCAGACCTACACCGAGCTGTTGATCAGCGCGGTGAACGGTCAAGCGTAAGCTGCAGCCTTCTTAGCCACCAGTTCAAGGAATTAATCCATGGCACAGAAAAAAGGCGGCGGTTCTACACGGAACGGCCGCGACTCCAAACCCAAGATGCTCGGTGTGAAGGCCTTTGGCGGCCAGACCATCACTGCAGGTTCCATCATCGTGCGTCAGCGCGGTACTCGCTTCCACCCCGGCACCAATGTCGGCATGGGCAAGGACCACACGCTGTTCGCTTTGGTCGACGGCCAAGTGTCGTTCGCCATCAAGGGTGAAAAGAGCCGTCAAACGGTGTTCGTCACACCGGCGTAAAAGCTGGTTGTAAGCACTAGCGGAGGGCAGCAGCCGACCGCCGGTGATCGAAAGCCCCGGCTAGCCCGGGGCTTTTGCTTTTGGCGGCTGCGGTGGTGCTCGACTTTGTCGGGCACTGTCTTAACATCGGCCTCCAAAGGCGCAAAGCAATATGAAGTTCATAGACGAAGCCACCATCGATATCGTGGCCGGCAATGGTGGTGCTGGCTGTGCGAGTTTTCGGCGCGAAAAGTTCATCCCGTTTGGCGGGCCGGACGGCGGCGATGGCGGTCGCGGTGGCAGTGTGTTTGCCGTGGCCGACAGTAATCTGAATACCCTGATCGATTACCGGTATGCGCGCCGTCACGAGGCTCGCAATGGCGAGTCCGGTCGCGGCGCGGACCAGTACGGTGCCGCGTCCGACGACATCATCTTGCGCATGCCGGTCGGCACCATCGTGAAAGACGTCGAGACGGAAACCGTCATCGCCGAGTTGTTGGAGCCGGGCGAAAAAATCATGTTGGCCAAGGGTGGCGATGGTGGCTTCGGCAACCTGCACTTCAAGACCAGCACCAACCGTGCGCCGCGCCAGAAGACGGTCGGTTGGCCCGGCGAGCAAAAAAAGGTCAAGTTGGAACTGCGGGTGCTGGCCGATGTGGGTCTGCTGGGCCAGCCTAACGCGGGCAAGTCCACGCTGATCACGGCCGTCTCCAATGCGCGCCCGAAGATTGCTGACTATCCGTTCACCACCCTTTATCCCAATTTGGGCGTGGTACGCGTGGCCCCCGAGAAGAGCTTTGTCATCGCCGACATTCCGGGTTTGATCGAAGGCGCGGCCGAAGGTGCCGGTCTGGGTCATCAGTTCCTGCGCCACTTGCAGCGCACGCGTTTGCTGCTGCATGTCGTCGATCTGGCACCGTTTGACCCGGCGGTCGATCCTGTTGCCGAGGCCAAGGCCATCGTCGGTGAGTTGAAGAAATACGACCAAGCGCTGTTCGACAAGCCGCGCTGGTTGGTCCTCAACAAGCTGGACATGGTGCCCGAGGACGAGCGTGCCAAGCGAGTCAAGGACTTCGTCAAGCGCTACAAATGGAAGGGGCCGGTGTTTGAAATTTCGGCCCTGACCCGCGAAGGCTGCCAGACGCTGATTCACGCGATTTACGACCATGTGGCCACGGCCCAGCGAGTCATCGTCGAGGTGGATCCACGCTTCCCGGTGGCAGAGCAAGCGGCTGATGTGGCCGCAAACAGCGCAGCGGTCGACGAGCAGAAATGAGCAGCGCGCTCCAGGGCGCACGCCGCATTGTCGTCAAAGTAGGCTCCAGCCTCGTCACCAACGAGGGGCGTGGCATCGATGCCGATGCCATCGGCAACTGGTGTCGGCAGCTGGCCTTGTTGGCAGCCGGTGGGCGTGAAGTGGTGATGGTCTCCAGCGGCGCGATTGCCGAAGGCATGAAGCGCCTGGGCTGGGCCACGCGGCCGAAGGAGCTGCACGAACTGCAAGCAGCGGCGGCTGTGGGTCAAATGGGCCTGGTGCAAATGTACGAGACCAAGTTGCGGGAACACGGCATGGGCAGCGCCCAGATCTTGTTGACGCATGCTGACTTGGCCGACCGCGAGCGCTACCTGAACGCGCGCTCCACCTTGTTGACCTTGCTGCAACACCGCGTGCTGCCGGTCATCAATGAAAATGACACCGTCGTCAACGACGAAATCAAGTTCGGCGACAACGACACCCTGGGTGCTTTGGTGGCCAATCTGATCGAGGCCGATGCGCTGGTGATCTTGACCGACCAGCGCGGCTTGTATTCAGCCGACCCGCGCCGTGACCCGAATGCCCGCTTCATTGCCGAGGCATCAGCGGGCACACCGGAGCTTGAGCAAATGGCGGGCGGTGCCGGCTCAAGCCTGGGCCGGGGCGGCATGTTGACCAAGATTCTGGCTGCCAAGCGCGCGGCGGCCAGCGGTGCCCACACCGTCATCGCTTGGGGTCGCGAGCCCGATGTCTTGCTGCGTTTGGCGGCAGGTGAGGCCATCGGCACCGCTTTGATGGCCAGTCTGCCCAAGCTGACGGCCCGTAAGTTGTGGATGGTGGATCATTTGCAATTGCGTGGTTCGGTCAGTGTGGATGCGGGCGCTGCGGCCAAGGTGCGCGGCGAAGGCAAGAGCTTACTGCCCATCGGCGTCTACGAGGTGCAAGGCGAGTTCCACCGAGGCGATGTGATCGCTGTGCGGGACACTGCCGGCTTGGAGTTGGCAAGGGGTCTGACCAATTACTCCAGCGCTGAAGCCCGCCTGATCGCCCGCAAACCGTCGAGCGAATTTGTTCGGGCGCTCGGCTACGCTGCCGAGCCCGAGTTGATCCACCGGGACAATCTGGTCCTGAGCTGAGGCGCAGGCCAAGCGCTTGCTGACAGGGCCTCAGTCGCCCGTAGCAGAGCCCTTGTTCGGCTCTGCCGTTGCCACCGTGCTTGGCTCGGGCGAGCCAGCAGCCTCGTGTTCATCGTCTAGAGGCAGCCCACCTTCGCCACGATGCGTGCGCATACCGGCACGCAAGTAGCGGTTGTGGTGGTTGACGCGCGGCAAATAGCGGGCGAGTTCGGTCAGCGCGTTTTCATAAACGCCGCGCTTGAATTCGATCACGGCCTCTAGCGGCACCCAATAATCATTCCAGCGCCAGGCGTCGAATTCTGGATGATTGGTGGCACGCAAATTCATATCGCAATCCCGCGCCATCAGTTGCAGCAAGAACCAGATCTGTTTTTGCCCACGGTAATGGCCGCGTGCGTCGCGGCGAATGAAATGGTCGGGCACCTCATAGCGCAGCCAATCCCGGGTACGCGCAATGATGCGCACATGGTCTGGAACTAGCCCCACTTCTTCGTGGAGTTCACGAAACATCGCCTGCTCTGGCGTTTCGCCATAATTGATGCCCCCTTGCGGGAACTGCCATGAATGAGTGCGGATGCGTTTGCCCCAAAACACTTCATTCCTATGGTTGAGCAGGATGATGCCGACGTTGGGCCGAAAGCCTTCACGGTCGAGCATAATCAACCTCGAATCTTAGTTAGTCGGGGACAGAGCAACTCAGGTTGACTCTTCGCCCTGTCCCGCAATGCAATAGTTGGACTGATTATTGCATTCGTATGACCCCCCGACGCCGTCCTCGCTAACCCTCACACCCCAAACCTTGCCTGGCCCCCGCTGCCAGGCCTAGCTGCCGCCATGAAAGCCACTCAATTTTTTATCTCCACGCTCAAAGAAGCGCCAGCCGATGCAGAGGTAGTCAGCCACCAGCTGATGATGCGCGCCGGCATGATCAAGCGCTTGGGTGCGGGTATTTACAACTACATGCCGATGGGTTTACGAGTGATTCGCAAGGTGGAGGCCATCATCCGCGAGGAGATGAACCGAGCCGGTGCCGTCGAGCTGTTGATGCCCGTCGTGCAGCCGGCCGAGTTGTGGCAAGAAACCGGCCGCTTCGACAAAATGGGCCCCGAGTTGCTGCGGGTGAAGGATCGCCACGGCCGCGACTTCATCATCCAGCCCACGTCCGAAGAAGTCATCACCGACATCGCCCGCCAAGAACTGCGCAGCTACAAGCAGTTGCCGAAGAATTTCTATCACATCCAGACCAAGTTCCGGGACGAGCGCCGGCCACGCTTTGGCATCATGCGCGGGCGCGAATTCACGATGAAGGACGCTTATTCCTTCGACCGTGACTTGGCCTCTGCGACCGTCAGCTACCAAGGCATGTTCGCGGCCTACCAGCGCATTTTTGATCGTTTTGGCCTGCAGTACCGCGCTGTCGCGGCCGATACTGGTGCCATCGGTGGCGAGCTTTCGCATGAATTCCAGGTTATCGCGGATACCGGCGAAGACGCCATCGTCTATTGCCCGACCAGCGAATACGCCGCCAACATCGAGTTGGCCGAAGGCGTGGCCTTGCTGGACGTGCGCGCCGCCGCTGGCCAAACGCTCAACAAAACGGCCACGCCAGGCCAGAGCACCTGTGCCGACGTGGCCAAGCTGCTGGGCCTGACGCTGGCTCAAACCGTCAAGTCCTTGGTGCTCGCCACCGATGAGCTGAATGAGCAAGGCGAAATCATCAAGTCCACCGTCTGGCTGCTGCTGTTGCGCGGCGACCACGAGCTGAACGAGGTCAAAGCCGGCAAGATCGAGGGCTTGAAAGCTGGCTTCCGCTTCGCCACCCACGGAGAGATCGACGCTTGTTTTGGCTGCAAACCGGGTTATCTTGGCCCGGTCAACATGGTCAAACCGGTCAAGGTCGTGGTGGACCGCACGGTAGCCCTGATGAGTGACTTTGTTTGCGGTGCCAACGAGGCCGACTTCCACTTCACCGGCGTCAACTGGGGCCGTGACCTGCCAGAGCCCGACCTGATCGCCGACCTGCGCAATGTGGTGGCCGGCGATCCGTCGCCCGACGGCCAAGGTGTGCTGGCGATTCAGCGCGGCATTGAAGTCGGCCATGTGTTTTTGCTGGGTACAAAATACTCGAAGGACATGAACGCGACCTTCCTCGATGTAAACGGCAAGCCGCAACACATGGTGATGGGCTGTTACGGGATCGGCGTGACCCGCATTCTGGGTGCAGCCATCGAGCAAAATCACGACGCCCGCGGCATCATCTGGCCCGACTCCATGGCACCGTTCAGCGTGGTGGTTTGCCCCATCGGCATGGACCGCAGCGAAGAGGTCAAGGTGGCGGCGAACCAGTTGCACGACGAGCTGTTGGCGCTGGGTGTGGACGTCTTGCTGGATGATCGTGGCGAGCGGCCGGGAGCGATGTTTGCCGACTGGGAGTTGGTCGGTGTGCCGCACCGTGTGGTCATCTCCGACCGTGGGCTGAAGGAAGGGCAGATCGAGTACCAGGGCCGCCGGGATGCTGAGGCGACCAAGCTGCCGTTGGCCGATGTGCTGGCGCTGCTGAAAGGCAAGCTGAAGCTTTGAGTCTAGTGTCGTGTCAAGCACCATCTGTCGCCGCCCACTTGCCCTCGCCGCGCATGGCGTTGTTGCAAGCCTTGCCCATGCCATTGGGCATGACCTGCAGCTCGCGCCTAGCCTTGCACGCCGATGGCGGCGCGGTCATGCGACATCTGACGCTTGACGCGACACGAGTGCGATTCAGTCGTCGCGGCTTGTTGGTGGGCGCGGCAGCATCGCTGGCCGCCGCCGCCGCGCCGCGCCTTGTCTGGGCCGGCAACCAGTTGGAGGAGCCGCTGGCCGACGCGGTGCGCTCGGCCCTTGCGGCGGCGATTGGCAACAAGGCACCTCCGAAACCACGCTTTGACCAAGTGGACGCAAGGCTGGCCTATTTGAGTTGGCTCGGCGCGATGAGTGCAAAACTTGAAAAGCGCAAGAGTGAAGCGCTGACCCGCATCGAGTTCCTGGAAACGCTGTGGTACGAGAGCAGGCGCGCCGGGCTGGAGCCGTCCATGGTGCTGGGTTTGGTGCAGGTGGAAAGCGGCTTCCGCAAATATGCAATCAGCAGCGCAGGCGCGCGTGGGTACACGCAGGTTATGCCGTTCTGGGCCAGTTCGATTGGCGACGGGCAGGCCTCGCGCCTGTTCCACATGCAGACCAATTTGCGCTTCGGTTGTGTGATCTTGCGCCACTACCTGGACCGCGAGCGGGGCGACATGTTTCTGGCACTAGGCCGCTACAACGGCAGTCGCGGCAGGCCGGAATATCCGAATGCGGTGTTCGGGGCGCGGCGGCAGTGGCTGCTGCCGGGCGAAGTCTGACGTTCAAACGCGGGCGGTCTTGCCAACAGAAAGTCAGGCTTTCAAGCCACGCCACACCTTGGGCTCGGCACCCATCACGCCAGCCAGTTCCAGCACTCGCTCGGCGCTTTCGTTCACCAGCTCTTGAATGCTTTGCGGGTGGTGATAAAAGGCCGGCAACGGGGGGAAAATGATGGCACCCATTTCTGTGGCGGCCACCATATTGCGCAAATGGGCCAAGTTGAACGGCGTTTCGCGCACCATCAAGATCAAGCGACGGCGCTCTTTCAGCGTCACATCGGCAGCGCGGGACAACAGGTTGTCTCCAAAGCCGTGAGCCACGGCCGCCAGCGTCTTCATCGAGCAAGGTGCAACGACCATCGCCGCAGTGGCAAAACTGCCGCTGGCCACGCAAGCCCCGACATCGCCGGGCGAATAGGCAAAGCTGGCTTCACGCTCCAGCGCTTGGCGGTCCAGCCCCAGCTCGTGGTGAGCGTTCAGCACGCCGGCCGGGGTGACAATCAAATGGGTTTCGAGCCCGAGCTCGCGGCCCCGCCGCAGCAGGCGCAGGCTGTAGGCTGCGCCGGTGGCACCGGTGATGCCGATGACCAATCGTTGGGCCGACACGCCCGTCTCAGCTCGCGGCCAGGGCTTGCTGCAGTTCACCCGATTCGTACATTTCCATCATGATGTCCGAGCCGCCGAAGAACTCGCCGTTCACGTACAGCTGCGGGATGGTGGGCCAGTTGGCATAGTCCTTGATGCCCTGACGGATTTCGGCATCGTCCAGCACATTGAACGTCTTCAGATCGGTGGCCCCGCAGGCCTTCATGATCTGCATCGCGCGACCGGAGAAGCCGCACATCGGGAATTGGGCTGTGCCCTTCATGAAAAGCACCACCCGGTTGCTCTTGACCAACTCATCGATGCGTTGCTGAACGTCGCTCATTTTCTTCTCGCCAAAAGTTAAAACCAAGTTTGATTATCGGCGAGTCTGCGCGGATATTTTTCAATAGCTGTAAGTCAGCCCCAGTTGCAGCACTGGCTTGTAGCGCAAATTGCGCAGCACGTCCTCTAAGTTTTGGGCGTTGTTGCTGCCCAGGCGCAGGCCTCCCAGGGCCGTGCCGCTGATCAGCCCCAGATCCGCGCTGAAGCCCCAGCCGCCGCGCAGCGATTGGCCGGAATACCCAACACCCAGATAGGACGTCGAACTGACCTGGTCGTTGAAGTCCTGGCCGGCCGACAGCCCACTGAGGCTGCGCAGCCCAACGGCCAGGTGTTGCCCCAATTGAACCGTGCTGGCACCCAGCGCCAACCCGGTGCCCTGCATCAATGAGTCCGAGCCCATCAACACGCCGCCGGTCGCCCGGAGGCCTCCGCGCACGCCGGTGAGGCCTGAGCTGGTCAGGTAGTAGTCGCCCAGCAAGTTGGCGCTGAGCAAGCGGGAGCCTCCGTAGCGCAGGCCGCCGTTGCCGGCCGGGCCGTCATTGAGACTGCTCAGTTGCAAGCGAGCCTGCCAGCGCGTGGTGTCATTCAGCCGCAGCCCGGTGCCGTCAAAAGCCTGGGCGGGCTGCCAAGCGGCGGACAAACAGGCCGCGAGCAACACGAGGCCGGAGAGGCGTGAGAGGCCTGACGCGGAGTGGCCTGAAATGAGCCAAGGCCTGGCAGTCGGGGCCGTTTTTTGAGCCGTGCGGGCGGTCGTCATGGCAATCTCCGGTGCTACAGGGGTGACCTCATACTACGTCTCCCGCTGGCCGCCCGGCATTGAAACTGCTGGGCAAATCGCACGTTCTTACCGAGATCAACCCAACCAGCGCGCGCCGCTCACCCGGGGTTGGCCGCCTAAATCATGGCGCAGCGCCAACTCGGTAAAGCCGCGCATCTGTAGCGCCGCCGCCACGGCCTCTGCTTGATCGTAACCATGCTCCAAAAGTAGCCATCCGCCTGGATGCAGATGTGCCGGCGCGCCCTCGATCAAGGTCTGTAGCGCGCTCAGGCCGTCACCGCCGGGCGTCAAGGCGTTCAACGGTTCGTGGCGCAGCGCGGGCAGGTGCGAATCAGCGCCGGCGATGTAGGGCGGGTTGCTGACAATCAAATCGAACTGCTGGCCGAGCAGCGGCTGCCACCAGTCTCCCTGATGAAAGCTGACGACCAGACCCAGGGCATCGGCATTGCGTTGCGCGACCTGCAAGGCCGCCGCGCTCAGCTCGACCGCCTGCACGCTGGCCAGCGGGTGGCCGGCCTTGATTGCCAGCGCAATCGCGCCGCTGCCGGTGCCCAGGTCCACAACGCGGGCTTTGCTGGGCGCTACGAGCAACAGTTCCAAGGCCCAGTCCACCAGCGTTTCGGTGTCGGGGCGGGGAATCAAGGTGTCGGTGCTCACCGTCAGCCGCAAGCCATGGAATTCGGTCCAGCCGATGAGGTAAGCCAGCGGCATGCCGGCGGCCCGCTGCGCCAGTTGCTCGGCCAGACGCAGCGCGATGTCGGGCGGCAGGCAGGCGTCGTCGTGACTGAACAACCAAGCCCGGCTTTGCTGCAGCGCTGCGCTCAACAACAATTGCGCGTCGAGCCTGTCAACGCCCAACGCTCTGGCAAGTTGCAGCGCACTCGCGACATCGGCCGGAGCGTGGGTCTGTGAAGTTGTCTGCGCGCTTGCCTGCGCGTTTGCTGTGGCGTCATTCACGCCCGGCCTTCTTCCAGCAGCGCCAGTTGCTCGGCGGCTTGGGCGGCATTCAGCCCGGCGGCCACTTCGTCCAAGTCACCATCAAGGATGGCGGCCAGCTTGTACAGCGTCAGGTTGATGCGGTGGTCGGTCAGTCGACCCTGCGGATAGTTGTAGGTGCGAATGCGGTCACTGCGGTCGCCGGTGCCGATCAAACCTTTGCGCTCGCTCGACGCTTTGGCCTCGCGGGCGACGCGGTCCTTGTCGCGCAAGCGGGCCGCCAGCACCAGCATCGCTTTGGCCTTGTTGCGGTGCTGGCTGCGGTCGTCCTGGCATTCAGCGACCAAACCGGTCGGCACATGGGTGATGCGCACGGCACTGTCAGTCTTGTTGATGTGCTGGCCACCCGCACCGCTGGCGCGGAAGGTGTCGATGCGCAGGTCGGCCGGATTGAGCTGGATTTCCTCGGTTTCGTCGGGCTCGGCGATCACGGCCACGGTGCAGGCGCTGGAGTGCACCCGGCCTTGGCTTTCGGTGGCCGGCACGCGCTGCACGCGGTGGCCGCCGGATTCGAACTTGAGCCGCCCGTAAACCCGCTCGCCTTCGATGCGCACAACCAATTCCTTGTAGCCGCCCAGGTCGGAGTCGCTGCTTGACAGGATTTCGGTCTTCCAGCCCTGCCGTTCGGCGTAGCGCAGATACATGCGCGCCAGATCGGCGGCGAAGAGGGCGGATTCATCGCCCCCGGCACCGGCCCTAATCTCCAGAAAAGCCGAACGCTCGTCGTCCGGGTCGCGCGGCAGCAGGGCCATTTGGAGCGACTCGTGCAGGCGGCTCAGGTCGGCCTCGGCGGCGGCGATTTCCTCGCGCGCCATCTCCGCCATTTCGGACATTTTGGGGTCGGCGAGCCATTGCCGGGCTTCGGCCAAGTCGGCCTCGCGCTGCACATATTGCCGATATTGCGTCACCAGCTCCGACGCCTCGGCTTGCTCCCGTGTCAGCGCCCGGTAGCGCTTCATGTCGGCGGCGACGGTGCCTTCGGCCAGGATGTTGTCGAGCTCGCTCAGGCGGTAGCTGAGGCGTTCGAATTGCTGGCGCAGCGAATCTTTCATGGGGCGATCAATCGGGCAGGTGCTTGTGGCAGAAAAGGGCAGGCCTCAGGAGGTGCTGCAGGGCAGGCAGGACGGGGCAGGGCTCGTCAGCTGCCGCTAATGCTCGTCTGTCTGCGCCGCCGGGCCGCGCGTGTTGCTGCGCAAGAACAAGCGTGACACCGTTTGCGTCAGTTGAGCGCGCTGCTCGCCTTCGCTGGCATGCAACTCGGCCAGCGTGCCGTGCAACATCTTTTGCGTCAGCCCGCGGGCCAAGGCGTCCAGCACTTCGTTGACATCGGCCCCGCGCGCCAGCAGCTTGCGGGCGCGTGCTAATTCGTGCTCGCGCCAGCCGTCGGTCTGGGCATTCAGCGCCTGGATCAGCGGCACGGTACGGCGCTGGCCGAGCCAATGCACAAAGCTCTGCACACCGGACTCGATGATGACCTCGGCCTGCTCGACCGCCGCCAAGCGTTTTTCACCTGCTGTTTGCACCAAGCTGGCCAATTCATCGACGGTGTACAAATACACATCGTCCAGGTTGGCGACTTCGGGTTCGATGTCGCGCGGCACGGCCAGGTCGACCATGAACATCGGCCGGTGTCGACGCAGCTTCAAGGCCCGTTCGACCGCGCCCAGGCCGATCAAGGGCAGGCTGCTGGCCGTGCAGGAAATCACCGCGTCGAATTCGTGCAGGCGCTGCGGCAGGTCGGCCAAACGGATCGATTCGGCCCCCAGCCGTAGCGCCAGCTTTTCACCGCGCTCCGTGGTGCGGTTGGCCACGGCCATCGCCAGCGGTGTCTTGGCCGCAAAGTGAGTGGCCACCAACTCGATCATTTCTCCGGCACCGACGAAAAGCACGCGGATCTTCGTCAGATCCTCGAACAACTGGCCGGCCAAGCGCACCGAGGCTGCTGCCATGCTGATGGAATGGGCACCGATCTCGGTGGAGCTGCGCACTTCTTTGGCGACCGAAAAGCTGCGCTGGAATAATTGGTGCAAGGTCTTGCCCACGGTGCCGGCCTGGGTGGCCTCTTGCACGGCCTGCTTCATTTGGCCGAGGATTTGCGGCTCGCCCAGTACCATCGAATCGAGCCCGCTGGCGACGCGGAACGCATGCCTGGCGGCGTCGCTGCCTTCGCGCACGTAGGCGTGGTCCATCAAAGCTTGGCTGCCGATACCACCGACTTGGGCCAGCCACTCGACCGCCGGCTGGATCAAGCTCGCTTGGCTCGTTTGGCCAGGGTCACCCGCCACATACAGCTCGGTGCGGTTGCAGGTCGACAAAATTGCGGCTTCGGCAACCGCTGGGGACTGGCGCGGCGCGCCCGTCTGCAATTGATGGCGAAAGCCTTGCAAGGTCGGGGCCAATTGTTCCAGCGTGAAAGCGAACCGCCCGCGCAAGTCGAGTGGCGCAGAGTTGTGATTCAGACCAAGAGTGAACACCGTCATGAGGAGATTATAAAATTTACCGCTAGTGCCTGTGGCGACCGTTTCAATTGCGGAGCCTTATTACCGTTGATTTGCATCAAGACCGGGCATTCTTTCACCCTTGTTTGGACATCCGGCTGATGAATCCGCTCGACGCTTTGTGGCATTTTGGCAATCTCTTTGGTCCGGCTTGGTGGGTGGCCGGCCTGTTGGCTGCGCTTGTCAAACTGTTGTGGCGGCGTGAACTGAAAACGCACGCATGGTCGGCGCTGGCTTGGCGCGGTGCCGTGGGTGGCAGTCTGGGTTTGGTGCTGGCACTGGTTCTGCTGGGGCGCGACGGCAAGATGGCCGGCTATGGGTTGATGCTGATCGGCATCAGCTTGCCGCAGGCCTGGCTTTTGCTCAAGTCAGCCCGTTGACGTCTCCGCGTGTAGCGACCTCGGCGCGCAGTGAATGCGCGAATGCCTGGGTGATGTTGACGTCGACCAACTGGTTCATCAAGCGCGCCTGACCCTTGAAGTTGACGATGCGGTTGCATTCGGTGCGGCCCATCAACTCGCTGGGGTCTTTGCGGGCGTTGCCAGTGACCAGGATGCGGTGGGTGCGGCCGACCATGGTCTGGCTGATCGCCAGCGTGTTGGCTTCGATGGCCGCTTGCAGCTCCTGCAACCGCTTGTTTTTGACCGCGTAGGTCGTCAGATCCTCCAGCGCGGCGGCCGGCGTGCCGGGGCGAGGGCTGAAGATGAAGCTGAACGAGGCGTCGAAACCGACGTCATCGACCAGCTTCATCAACTTGGCATGATCGTCCTCGGTTTCGCCGGGGAAGCCGATGATGAAGTCGCTGGCGATGCGGATGTCCGGGCGGATGGCGCGCAGCTTGCGAATCGTGCTTTTGAATTCCAGCGCGGTATAGCCGCGTTTCATCGCCATCAGGATGCGGTCGCTGCCGTGCTGGACCGGCAAATGCAGGTGGTTGACCAGTTGCGGAATCTTGCCGTAGGCCTCGATCAAGCGCTGGCTGAACTCGTTCGGGTGGCTGGTGGTGAAACGCAGGCGCTGGATGCCGGGGATTTCGGCCGCGTATTCCAGCAGCAGCGCCAGATCAGCGAATTCACCGGTATCACCCATCTTGCCGCGATAAGCGTTGACGTTTTGCCCCAGCAAGTTGATTTCCATCACGCCTTGGTCGGCCAGCCCGGCGATCTCGGTCAGCACGTCGTCAAACGGCCGCGACACTTCCTCACCGCGCGTGTAGGGCACGACGCAGTAGGAACAGTATTTCGAGCAGCCTTCCATGATGGAGACAAAGGCCGATGCGCCGTCCACCTTGGCGGGCGGCAGGTTGTCGAACTTTTCAATCTCGGGGAAGCTGATGTCCACCTGCGGCCGGTGCTCGGCTAAGCGGGCGTTGATCATTTGCGGCAGTCGGTGCAAGGTCTGCGGGCCGAACACCAGATCGACGTACGGTGCGCGGTCGATGATGGCCGCACCTTCCTGGCTGGCCACGCAACCGCCCACGCCGATCAACACGCCTTTTTCCTTCAGGTGCTTAACCCGGCCGAGGTCGGAGAAGACTTTCTCCTGCGCTTTTTCGCGCACCGAACAAGTGTTGAAGAGGATCAAGTCGGCTTCTTCAACGTTGTCGGTCTTTTCGTAGCCCTGCGCTGCGCCCAGCACGTCGGCCATCTTGCCGGAGTCGTACTCGTTCATTTGGCAGCCGAAGGTCTTGATGAATACTTTTTTCTGGGTCATATCGATGTCTCAGTGCAATGCAGCGCGTTCAACGCCGGGTCCAAGTCTGGTTGCCCGGCTCAAAGGACCAGGCGGCGGCTTCTTGGCGGGTGCGGGGCCAGGTCTTGTTGGCCAGTTCAGCTGCGTTCAGCAACCAGACATCCCTGACCAGACCGGCCTCGTCGACGGTGAAGTGCACCGTGTTCTTCTGGCCGCTCAAACTGGCTGAAAGCACCAGCAGGTTGTTGGCGTCGCGAATGCGGCTCCCCGGTGACAAGCGTGCTGCTTGGCCGTTCAGGTTGATGTCGGGGGCTTGCGTGACCATCAGGTCGCCGCGCAAGGCCTGCGGCGGAAATTGCCGGTGCGTCTGCGCTTGTGCATTGAAGCTCAGGCTGAAACTGGCACTCGCCACCAGCGCGGTCAGCGCCAGGGCTTTGGAGACACAGCGATGCATGGTATTTGTCCAGGGGCTGCGTTGATGGGAGCGAAATTTTACCCCAGCCGCTGCTGCGAGCTGATCGGCGGGCGTGCCGCCGAAGCCTTCGCTTGGCGCGTGCTGCGTCTGCGCATGGCCGGGTGCGGGTCGTGGTCGCTGGGCAGCGGCTTGTAGGCGTTGTCCGACAAGCGATTGCGTCGCTCGCCCCTGTTATCTGCGCGGTCCAGATGTAACACTGACGACACACGAGCAGAGGTTGGCCGTTTGACGCAAATTGCCCCCTGCATTCACGAGGTCCACCAAGAGACTCTGAAAGCTCAGGCTCAGGCCATTCAGAAACACATATTCCATGCGCAAGCTCAAGACTTACATCGTTGAAGACAGCCCGGTCATTCGAGAAAACCTGATTGCCACGCTGGAAGAGCTGGGGCCGGTGGACGTGGTCGGCACCGCTGAAGACGAGGCGACGGCCGTGTCCTGGCTGGCCCTGCCCAGCCACCTGTTTGACCTGGTGATCGTGGACATCTTTTTGAAACGTGGCTCCGGCCTCGGCGTGCTTAAGGCGATTCAGAAACTGCCCGAACGGCACAGCGTGGTGGTGCTGAGCAATTACGCCACCGCAGACATGCGCCGCAAATGCCTGGAATTGGGTGCCGTGCGCGTGTTCGACAAGTCCAACGAGATCGACGATCTGATTTCGTACTGCAGCGGTCTGGCGGTGGATGAAGGCGGCATGCCGAGCTGATTTGTACCGAGCCGAACGGGCGCTTAGCCGGCCTGCCTCACTGAATCAAGCCGTTCTTCAGCGCGTAATACGTCAAATCACTGTTCGATTCCAGCGTCATTTTTTCCATCACCCGGGTGCGGTAGGTGCTGACCGTCTTGACGCTGAGTGACATGCTGTCGGCCATGTGGCCGATCGTTTCGCCCTTGGCCAAGCGCAGGAACACTTGCAACTCGCGTTCGGACAAAGTTTCATGCGCCGGTCGGTCACCACCGTGGCTGAGGCTTTCGGCCAGTTGTTCGGCCACGCCGGCGGTGATGTACTTGCGGCCGCGCACCACGGTACGGATGGCCCGCACGATGTCTTCCGGGTCGCAATCTTTGTTCAAATAGCCGCTGGCACCCTGGCGCAGCAAGGTGGTGGCGTAATGGGATTCGGCGAAGCCGCTCAAGATCAGCACCGGCAGGTCGGGCGCTCGGGCCTTGATGGCCGCCAGCGCGTCAACGCCGCTCTGGTCGGGCATCGAGATGTCCAACACCATCACATCGACCTCACCCTGGCGCACTATGTCCAATGCCTCGCGGCCATTGCTGGCCTCGGCGACCACCTGAAAATCGATCTGGTCGGCAAAGAACTGGCGCAGTCCGGCGCGCACCATGGCATGGTCATCAACGATAGCAATTCGAATCATGGTTTTTTGCATCTCTCCTCATTTAATGATCCCACGTTTCCCCACAAGAGCTGATTCATGAACCTTTTTCATGTTGCCCGGCGCAGCCCCGTCGTCGTTCCGCTGGCTTGCATTGCTGCGGTGGCCATCATGTTCGTCAGCGAGGGCTCTTACTGGCGTGCCAGCGAGGTGCTGCGTGACTTGCAGTCGATGACCGCCACAAGAGCCACCGTTCGGCAGTTGCAGATGAGCTTGCTGGATGCTGAAACAGGGCAGCGGGGCTATTTGTTGACGAGTCGAAAAGACTATCTCGAGCCCTACTTGACGGCCTTGCCGGTGATCGACGAGTCATTCCGGTTGCTGCAAGCAGAGCACGGCCAGCAAGCAGATTCCAGGGCAGCGCTGACGCACTTGCGGGCCTTGGTCGGGGCCAAATTGACCGAGCTGGAGACGACGATTCAGCTCTTTGACGCGGGCCGGCGCGACGACGCCATGGAGCTGATTCTGGCCAGCTCCGGCAAGGCGCAGATGGATGATTTCCGCGTGGTGGTGGCCGACTTGCTGCGCTTTGAAGCGCAGCATTTCGCGGCTCGGCGCGATGTGCTGCATCAAACGCTGCTGATCAGCCGCCTCGGCTTGGCCGCGCTCAGCGCCATCAGTCTGCTGGCGCTGTTTTTGTACTTGCGTCAGACCTTGACCTTGAAGCAGCAGCAACTGGACTTGAAACGCATGCTCGAACTGGAGCGTGACCGGCTGGAGTTGGAGGCGGTGCAGCACACTGCGCAGTTGACCGAGCTGACCAAACATCTGCTGACCGCA
This sequence comes from Roseateles sp., assembly GCA_044339175.1. GTDB lineage: Bacteria > Pseudomonadota > Gammaproteobacteria > Burkholderiales > Burkholderiaceae_C > Paucibacter_A. The sequence goes on along the minus strand of JBIIVZ010000002.1, from coordinate 1,133 downwards.
CGCGAAGACGAGCGTGGCCGCCTGGCCCGCAATCTGCATGACGAGCTGGGTGCCTTGCTGACCTCGGCCAAGCTTGATGCTGCGCGCATCAAGTCACGCCTGGCCGGTATCGCGCCCGAGGCGCTGGAGCGGCTGGCTCATTTGGTCGAGACGCTGAACGCCAGCATCGCGCTGGGCCGCGACATCATCGAAGACTTGCGGCCCTCCACCTTGAGCAATCTGGGCCTCGTGCCGACGCTGGAAATCCTGGTGCGCGAGTTTGCCGAGGCCAAGGGTTTGAAAGTGACTTGTGCGCTGGAACCGGTGCGTTTGTCCGCCGCCACCGAGTTGGTGGTCTACCGCTTTGTGCAGGAGGCAACCACCAATATCTCCAAATATGCCCGGGCGCGGCAGATCTGGATCAGCTTGGGCCTGGTGGATGGGCAGGTGCTGGCCGCCGTGCGGGATGACGGCATCGGTTTCGATGCAACGGCCAAGCCGAAGTCGGCTTACGGGCTGGTCGGCATGCGCTTTCGTGCCGAGGCCGAAGGCGGCCACCTGACCGTGGTCTCGACACCGGGCCAGGGCGCGCTGGTGCAACTGAGCCTGCCCGAGGGGCCGGCGGAGGACGCGGCCAACGCCCAGGATTGACAGTGTCGGAGAGGTCCTACGCGGTGCCGCTGGGTCGTCCGACCTGCGTACCCGCCCACCACCTATCGTCGCCGTCCGGTACCGGGAACACACTGGAATTCTGCTGCAGCGAGTCACTTGGCTGCATATTTTCAGAATTACGGCCGAGCAGACTTCGGCCAACCGGAGGCCCGCCATGCTGCATTACGCCGTCGTTTTCTTTGTCATCGCGCTGCTCGCGGCGCTCTTCGGTTTTGGCGGCATCGCCTCCAGTGCCGTCGGCATTGCGCAGATCCTGTTCGTCATTTTCATTGTCCTTGCGGTGGCGAGCTTTCTGTTCGGTCTGATCTCCAAGAAGTAGCTTTTGACCTGACCTGACCCCACCTCTACTCCCGCGCCCTCCCAGACCCCAAAGGAATCCCATGTTCAGCAACCAAAATACGCCTCCCGTCAATGGCAGCAATGGCTTGGCTCAAGCCGGGCAAGCCGCAGAGTCCGCGATCCGGTCGACCCAGCAGCGCGCT